>CAVECU010000240.1:0-2008 GCA_963614015.1 uncultured Eubacteriales bacterium | reverse complement strand
CGTTGTTTTCCATCGTGATGAAGCGTTTTGCGGTCAAATTCCGGACAAAGATAGTAAAAAAGCGGCTATGAACGAGTATGAAAAACATAATGCGGATGCGGCCGCTATTTTTCGTACCGATTCTTCTTTCTATATTTGAGCCGTGTTCGGGTCGATGAAAAATCTGTCGGACGGGCAGCTGCTCGTCAAGTTGAGGAACGGAAGTCTTCGTGCCTTTGACGAGTTGTATCGGCGCTATTCCACTGCGGTTCTGAACTTTGTGCGCAAGCTGATCAAGGATCAGATGAGGGCGGAAGACATCACTCAGGACATATTCATGCGCCTTTATGTGCGGAGGAAAGTCCTTGATCCGGCGCTCTCCGTGAAGAACTGGCTGTTTGTCTGCGCGCGCAACGCATCGATGGATGTGCTCCGGTCCAAGCGGGCCACGGATGTGGAGAAGACCGGTGACCTGCCGGAAGCGCTTAAGGAACGGCTGTATGATGTGCCGTCCGCAGACCTGCCCGAAGACGGCGATGCTCTCTCCGACATGCGGGCGGCTATGGCCAGGCTGCCGGAAAGACGGGCTCAAGTGCTCAAGATGAGCAAGCTGGATGAGATGTCCAGCCGTGACATAGCGGAGCGCATGGGCATCTCCGCACGTACCGTGGAGAAGCATCTGGAGCTTGCGATGAAAGATCTCAAGGCCGGGAAGCCGTCGTAGCTTCTTAGGGCAGCTCTCGGAATTTTTTCATTTTTCATTACGTAAAACGTTGAAGTCGTCCGTTCTTATATACAGAATGGACAAAAAACTTACAGATTATTACGAAGGAAGGCTTTCGCCGGAAGAGGAAAGCCTTGTGCAGAAATGGCTTGTCGCCCGCGGGGAGGACAAGCGCGTCTCCGATATGCTGGAGCAGAAATTCCGTACCGAGACCGAAGCCGAAGCCGGAAGGCTCCGCTGCGGCAGGTACGGTCTGAGGACGCACGGTGCTGCAAGTTTGGCTGCGGCCTGTCTTGCTGGGCTGATCCTCATATCCGCCGTGTTCTCATCGGCCTATTTCATGGGCAGGAGCGACGCCGAGGGGCGGTTCGCCGAAGCGGAGTGGTGCGAATACAAGGTGTCGCACGGTCAGACGCACAAGATGGTGCTGCCGGACAGCTCTGTGCTCTATCTCAACGCCGGATCCCGCATCACATACCCTTCCCGCTTCGACGGGGATGAGCGGAAGATATTCGTGGACGGGGAAGTCTGGGCCGATATCACCCATGATCCGGAACATCCTTTCGTCATCTGCGCCGGCGACACCCGGCTCAAAGTCTATGGAACTACGTTCAACTACAAGGCGTACGGCGGAAGCGAGTGTGTGGAAGTTCTGCTGCTCGACGGCTCCGTGAGCCTTGACGTGAATGTCGGCGGCCAGATGCGCTCCATCCAGATGGCGCCTGGAGATATGGTCCAGTACAACAGGAGGTATGGCTCGGTGGATATGCAGGCGTTCGACGCGGAGAACTACAAGTCTTTCCATGAGAGGCATTCCTTCCATTTCTTCAACCTCACGATGTCCGACATCGCGATGGACCTGTCACGGCACTTCGGGACCAAGATCATCGTGACGGACGAGAAACTTGCAGACACTCATTTCTTTGCATATTTCACCAATGATGAGACGCTGGAACAGATACTCGGCGCGATGAATTCGGACGGGAAGATGAATATCATGGAAAAAGACGGAGTGATATATCTGTCATCGGGAACAAATATCAATTAACCATATAAATAACAGTCAATGAAAGCCAAACTATTGTTTGCGGCGCTGCTCGGAGCAGTGATGTCGTTGACGGCTTCAGCTATGGAGATAGACCTGAAGCTGCACAATGTCACCGTGAAAGAAGCGATAGCCGCATTGAACAAAATCGAAAACTGGTCGATCGTCATCAATTCCGATGAGATAGACCTGTCCAGAAAGGTGTCGGTGGATGCCGCCGGCGCGAGCATCGGGACTGTCGTGGATCAGATTTTTGCAGG
>CAVECU010000239.1:0-2019 GCA_963614015.1 uncultured Eubacteriales bacterium | reverse complement strand
ATGCATACAAGGACAAATATCTGACGGAGCTCAACTGGGGATACACCGGATCCGAGAACTTCGAGAAAGGCAAGCAGTTCGGCTTCTTCCCGGCAGTGTCCGTGGGATGGGTGGCATCCGAAGAGCCGTTCATAAAGAACGCATTGCCTTGGCTGGACATGTTCAAGATCCGCGCTTCCTATGGTGAGGTCGGCAACGATGAGCTGGACGGACGCCGGTTCCCGTATATCACGCTCGTGAATACTGACGACGGAGGTTCCTATACATTCGGAGAGTATGGCTCGAACAGGGTGCAGGCTTACCGAATCAAGACTCTTGGTACACCGTATCTGACGTGGGAGGTCGCCAAGAAATATGACCTCGGACTCGATTTCTCATTGTTCGGCAACAAGATAACCGGTACCGTCGACTGGTTCCTCGACAAGCGTGACGATATCTTCATGCAGCGCAACCAGATGCCTCTGACCACCGGACTCGCCGACCAGACTCCTATGGCGAATGTCGGTAAGATGAAGTCCTACGGATCGGACGGAAACATCGCCTACAATCAGAAGATCGGCCCTGTGAACGTGCAGTTCCGTGCCAACTTCACCTATCAGACCACGGACATCATCGACAAGGACGAAGCTGCCAACGAGCTGTGGTACAAGATGGAGAAAGGCTTCCAGCTCAATCAGAGCCGCGGATTCATCGCTCTGGGTCTCTTCAAGGATCAGGACGACATCGACAGCAGCCCTGACCAGTCGGGTCTCGCCAACAAGGCGATTCTCCCGGGCGACATCAAATACAAGGATGTGAACGGTGACGGCGTCATCGACGAGGACGATATCGTGCCTCTCGGATACAGACAGGTCCCGGGTCTCCAGTACGGTTTCGGATTCAGCGCCAACTGGAAGAACTGGGGTATCAATCTCCTGTTCCAGGGCACCGGAAAATGTGACTTCTTCCTCGGCGGAAGCGGCCCTCATGCTTTCCACGACGGCAAGAGGGGCAATATCCTCCAGGTGATGGTGGACGGCAACCGCTGGATACCAAAGGAGATCTCGGGTACGGAAGCTACTGAGGATCCGAATGCGGACTGGCCCCGCCTGACCTATACCAACAGCGACAACAACAACCGCAAGTCCACTTTCTGGCTCAGGGAGAGAAAATACCTGCGTCTGCGCAATCTGGAGATTACCTACGACCTCCCGCAGATGTGGACGCGCAAGTTCAACATAAGCAATATGCGTATCGGCTTCATCGGACAGAACCTGCTGACTTGGGCGCCGTTCAAGTGGTGGGATCCGGAAGTGCCGAACGAGGACGGAAGCAACTATCCGATCAATAAGACTTACTCTTGTTATGTTCAATTCAGCTTCTAATGCGTAAACGACCAATTATGAAACGAATACTTTATAGTCTGTTGCTGGCTGCGGGGACCTGCGCGGTGCCTTCATGCTCCGGCTATCTGGACGTTGACAGATATTTCTATGACCAGGTGTCCCTGGATTCCGCATTCTCCAAGAGGGTGTATGTGGAAGGATGGCTGTCCAGCGCATATAGCGTGATGGACAAGATCGGCGAATTCTCCGAGCCGTTCCGCTGGGCCGCCGACGACTTGTATCATCCCGACCTGAAGGAATATCACGAGGGAAGCTACAGCGCCGACAATCAGCTCAGCGATTCCAATGAGAATGAATCCCGCCTGTGGAAATACTACGAGGGTGTCCGCAAGGCGTCCACTTTCATCAACAATGTTGACCGCTGTCCGGAGCTCACGATGGATGAGAAGACGGATTTGAAAGGCCAGGCGCGTTTCCTGCGTGCGTATTGCTATTGGGCGCTGATGCGCGTATATGGCCCGGTGCCGCTGATTCCGTTGGAGGGTCTGGATGTGAACCTTTCTTATGAGGAACTGTCCCTGCCGCGCGAGCATTTCGATGTGCTTGTGGATTTCCTGGACAAGGAACTCAAGGAGGCCGCCCGCTCCCTGCCTACGAAGAGGACCATCAACAATATGGGCCGTCCGACACGCGG
>CAVECU010000238.1:680-2024 GCA_963614015.1 uncultured Eubacteriales bacterium | reverse complement strand
GAGAGTCCTCGGAATCGAGGAGCCGGCCTATGACATTCTGCTGAATACGATATCCGAGGGCCCATGGAGCGCAAAGTGCGTCATGGACAGGAAGCCTTCAGGAGACTGGACGGCACCCGGATACAATGACAGCTCGTGGAAGACCGTGGAAGGCGCCATCGGATCGAGGGAAATGCAGGATGTGCACACCCTCTGGGCCGGAAACGACCGTGATGTCTGGGTAAGACGCGAATTCTCACTGGACAGGGATATCACGGGATCAGACAATGTGACATTGGAATATTCCCATGACGACGTGTTCGAGCTTTATATCAATGGTGTGAAGGCCGTTGACACCGGGCTGAAATGGAAGAACGGCGTTCTCGTCGAGCTTTCGCCGGAGACCAAGGCTCTGCTGAAGGCCGGAAAGAATGTGATAGCCGCGCATTGCCACAATACGACAGGCGGCTCATACGTCGATTTCGGCCTTAAGCTGAAGAAAGAAGATGCAGCGGTTTCAGCCGAGGCTGTCCAGAAGCATCTTTCCGTACTTCCCACCAGAAGCGTATATACATTCGGATGCGGGCCTGTCGATCTTGACCTCATATTCACGGCACCTCTGCTTATGGATGACCTGGACCTGATCTCACGCCCTGTCAACTATGTGACATGGCAGGTCAGGTCAAATGATGGAGCAGAGCATGACGTGCAGATATATCTTTCGGCGTCACCGAAGCAGGCTGTCCATTCTCCGTCACAGGCCGTCAAGGCAATGACAGGAAAATCAGACGGCATCAGCTATGTGTGCGCCGGCTCGCAGGAACAGAATATCCTCGGAAGGAAGGGCGACAATGTAAGAATCGACTGGGGATATATCTATGTGGCAACCCCTGAAGGCAAAGGCAATGTCCTCCTCTCCGACTATTACGAAGCCATCCGGGAGTTTGCCGCCAACGGTGCGCTTCCTGCCGGGCTGAAGGAAGCTTCCAGAGAAAGGGCCGGCAAGGATCCGCTCGCATTGTCATACTCGTACGATTTCGGCAAGGTCGGCAAGAAGACTGTCGCGGACTATCTTATGCTCGGATATGATGACATCTGTTCAATCCAGTTCTTCAAAGAGAATCTTCGTCCTTACTGGAACAGGAACGGCGACAGGACTATAACCGGAGAGCTTGCGGCCGCCGCCTCCCAATACAATGCGCTCATGAAGGAATGCGACAGGTTCGACAACCGGATGATGGAAGACGCCCTCAAGTCCGGCGGCAAGGAATATGCAGAGCTCTGCGCACTTGCATACCGTCAGGCCATCTCGGCCCATAAGTTGGTGGAGTCTCCCGAGGCCGGGCTTCTCTTCCTCTCCAAGGG
>CAVECU010000238.1:0-670 GCA_963614015.1 uncultured Eubacteriales bacterium | reverse complement strand
ATGTGGGGACATACCCTCTCGCCAACGGGCAGACATACGGAGGAGACATGCCTGTCGAGGAAAGCGGCAACATGCTCATCTTGACGGCCGCCATTGCCGCAGTCGACGGCAACGCTGATTACGCGGCAAAGCATTGGGATGTGCTGACCACATGGGCAGACTATCTGATGCAGTTCGGCCTTGACCCTGAAAACCAGCTCTGCACCGATGATTTTGCCGGCCATTTCGCACACAATGCCAATCTTTCCATCAAGGCTATCGAGGGAATCGCTTCTTATGCGAAGCTTGCAGGCATGCTCGGGAAGAAAGACATCGAGGAAAAATACATGACAGCTGCCGGAGACATGGCCTCCAAATGGAAGGAGATGGCATCAGACGGTGACCATTACAAACTCACCTTCGACAAGGAGGGAACGTGGAGCCAGAAGTATAACCTCGTGTGGGTCAAGATTCTGGGATTCAACCTCTTCGACCCGGAGATAGCGAAGACGGAGATTGCATGGTATCTGACAAAGCAGAACAGGTACGGCCTGCCGCTTGACAGCAGAAAGACCTATACCAAAACGGACTGGATCATCTGGACGGCGACCATGACGGAGAACATGGAGGATTTCACAAGCTTCGTGAAGCCTGTATATCTGTTCGAGAACGAGACTACAGACCGCATCCC
>CAVECU010000237.1:0-2030 GCA_963614015.1 uncultured Eubacteriales bacterium | reverse complement strand
GCAGCAGAAGGAGCTTGAGAAGTTCCGCAATGCGCTCAAGAAGGGTGACAAAATCGTGACTATCGGAGGTATTTACGGGACTGTGGATTCGATCAGCGACAGGACCGTGATCATCAAAGTCGATGAACAGACCAAGCTGAAAGTAGACAAGGGCTCGCTTGTGAAGGATTTCTCGGAGACCCGGAACCAGTAGCCGTCCGCTGCGGATCAGTCGGCCATTTGATTCGTTTTCAGACGGATATTTGCGATGAAGGATCTGTTCGGAAAAATAATCAGGATTCTCAATATAAGCGGAAGAGACTTCAAGATTTTCATCTTCTCTCTTCTGCTTGCTTATGGTATCTGGCTGATACACAATCTTACACTATATTATACCGAGGTCGTGAGCATCCCGGTGAGGGCCGCGTGCCGGATTGACGGACATTCCGGAGTGTCGTCAAATGAAGCCCTTGTCCAGTGCCGCTGCCGGATCACGGGATTCAATCTCATCGGTTTTTCCGGGCGGGGAAAGAAGCCTGTGACGGTGCGGTTCAGCGCTCAGGATATGCATTCCGGGGGCGGTGACATGTTTTGTGTCGCCAATGCCGATCTGGACAAATACACGTCTCAGATATTCGGCGGCCGGGTGAAGCTGGAGACGTATCTTTCAGATACTCTGACTTTCAGATTCCCCGTCGAGAACCACAAGAAGGTGCCCGTGGCGGTCGAGTCTTCGATCACTTTCGCATCCCAGCATATGGGCACCGGACCGGTCGCGATCGTGCCTGATTCGGTCACGGTGTATGGAGAGCCTTTCCATATAAATGCCATCGACAAGGTGTTCACGGAGCCTGTCCGTCTCCGGAATCTGAAGTCGTCAGCCCGGGGCGAGGTGCGTCTTTGCCGCGTCAAGGGTGTCCGCCTTTCGGATGAGTCCGTGAAATATTCCGTCGGAGTCACCAGATATGTGGAGTTCAGCTCCACGCTTCAGGTCTATTGCCGCAACATTCCGAGGGGCAAGTCTCTGACGGTTTATCCTCCTGCCGCAGAAGTCCGGTTCAGATGTGCCTTCCCGATATCGTCCGATCCGGCGGAGTCTGTGCGCATATATGTGGACTACAACGATTTCCGCAATTCGCTCGGCGGGCAGTGCATCCCCAAGGTGGACGGCATTCCGGAGGGCGTTCTGGATGTCAGCATAGAGCCTGACGTGTTTGACTGCGTGGAGGGAGGCCGGTGAGGATGTGTGAATTGTATGACGGTGGAGTGAGCCGGATTGGCGGAAGAAAGACGGAAGCGGAAGCCGGCGGCCTGGCGGCGCCGCTTACAATATTGATAACAGGGGGGATCGGCGGCGGGAAGTCCGTTGTCTGCGATTACCTCAAGGGCAGAGGAGTCCCCGTATATGATTCGGACAGCAGGACCAAGGGCTTGTACGACAGACGTCCCGAGATGGTGGATGCTCTGGAGGAGAGTCTCGGGCTGACGCTTAAGGGGGAAGACGGGACACTGGACAGACGCAGGCTCGCTTCCGCCATTTTCGGCTCAGAGGAGGCATTGAGGCGGTGCGAAGAGATTGTGCATCCTGCAGTGCTGGAGGATTTCGTATCGTGGCGGGAAGAAGTGTCCGGAGCGGAATGGTGCGGCTACCTCGGCCGGACGCCTTTTGTGTGCCTGGAGTCAGCCATTGCCATGGAGCGACCCATGTTTCGGGACTGTTACGACGTCTCCGTATGCGTGACGGCCTCCGAGGATGTGAGGATCAGCCGCGTGTGCAGAAGAGACGGATGTAGCAGAGCTGATGTGGCTGAAAGGATACGAGCCCAGAGCGTAGGGACGCGCCGGGCTGATTATGTTGTGGAAAATGACGGTACCCGCAGCGAGCTTGAGAAGAATGTGGATGACACTTTCAGACGCATAATCCCGGTGGAGGTCGGCCTGCCGGGCAAGAAATGAAACAGATTGTTGAACAGCTTCTGATTGAGCATTCCCGCGATCGGGGATGCCGGAAAATATGGAGCATAAAAGAATTTTTGAAATGAAAACGGATC
>CAVECU010000236.1:0-2030 GCA_963614015.1 uncultured Eubacteriales bacterium | reverse complement strand
TCGGACAGGGAGCACGAGAAAGAGCGCACCATCATTCTCCGCAAAGGTGAGAAAATGCTGTTCGGCGGCTCCGATGAGAAGGGTCTTGTCCTTGAAAACGGGAATCTCAAGGTCGTCACGGTCGGTGAAGACGGCTATACGATCGATGATGTGCTTGTCCACGATCCGTCCTCGGACAATCTCGGACTGCAGACCCAGATAGCCGAGATGAAATATCCGGATTTCCCTGTGGCTCTGGGCGTCATAAGGGATGTGGAAGATATCACCTACGATGCGGAAGTGGCGTCGCAGGTGGAGAAGGTCAAGGCGGGGGCGAAGATCCATTCGATGGACGAACTGCTGCGGAGCGGTTCCACCTGGGAGATTGGCGGAGAGTGACGTGGAGGGATGATCCCGCGCCGTGGGGGCGGAACGAGCCTCATCCTCCGGACTGACGGGGGCGCAACGGCCGGAAACCATAACCATATAAGAGACAATCGGAAACAGCTTCTAAACAATAACACAAAATGAAAACAGCTGAAATAATGGCCAGACTTCAGGCCAAGTATCCTGCCGAGAAAGAATATCTGCAGGCTGTACGTGAAGTCCTTGAGTCTATTGAGGATGTTTACAACAAACACCCCGAGTTTGAGGATGCCCGCATTATCGAGCGCCTTGTCGAGCCGGACAGGATTCTCACTTTCCGCGTCACTTGGGTGGATGACAACGGCGAGATACAGATCAATACCGGATACCGTGTGCAGTTCAACAATGCCATCGGTCCATACAAGGGAGGCTTGCGCTTCCATCCTTCAGTGAATCTTTCGATTCTGAAGTTCCTCGGCTTCGAGCAGACGTTCAAGAACGCGCTCACGACGCTGCCTATGGGCGGCGGCAAGGGCGGCTCCGATTTCAATCCGAAAGGCAAGTCGGATGCGGAGATAATGCGTTTCTGCCAGGCGTTTATGCTGGAGCTGTGGCGCAACATCGGGCCTGATATGGATGTTCCGGCCGGAGATATCGGCGTCGGCGGCAGGGAAATCGGCTTCCTTGAGGGAATGTACAAGAAGCTCACCAGGGAGCACAACGGCGTGCTCACCGGCAAGGGCATTCCGTTCGGCGGCTCGCTGATCCGTCCGGAGGCTACCGGATACGGCGCTGTCTATTTCCTGCAGCATATGCTTCATCATCACGACAAGAGCTTGGATATCAAGGGCAAGACCGTTGCGGTGTCAGGATTCGGAAACGTGTCCTGGGGCGCCTGCGAGAAGGCCACTCAGCTCGGAGCCAAAGTCGTGGCGATATCCGGACCTGACGGCGTCATCTACAATCCGGAGGGCATGACACAGGAGAAACTTGACTATATGCTTGAGCTCCGCGCATCCAACAATGACGTCGTGGCTCCGTTTGCCGAGCGCTTCCCTGACGCCACGTTCATTCCGGGAAAGAAAGCGTGGAGCATCAAGTGCGACATAGCGATGACTTGCGCATTCCAGAATGAGATGAGCGCCGAGGATGCCGGCGAGCTCATCGCGAACGGCACATGGTGCTGTGTCGAGGTTTCCAACATGGGATGTCAGCCTGGTGCCATCGAGGCGTTCCAGAAGGCCGGGATAATGTTCGCTCCGGGCAAGGCTGTCAATGCCGGCGGAGTCGCGACTTCCGGTCTGGAGATGACCCAGAACGCCATGCATCTCAGCTGGACGAGCCAGGAAGTGGACCAGAAGCTCCACAGCATAATGGACTCCATCCACGCCGCCTGCGTCAAATACGGGACTCAGCCTGACGGCTACATCAATTATGTCAAGGGCGCCAATGTCGCCGGATTCATGAAAGTCGCCGAGGCGATGCTTGCGCAGGGCATAATATAAGCGTCCAGAAGTGATATTCTGAAGAACCGGATGAACGGGAATGAAATGTTTCTGTCCGTCCGGTTCTGTCGTTTGCACGGCTTCGCCATCTTTCCGGCCATTTTCATCTTTGTCATCGGTCACGCAGCCACCGCTACGCTCCCTCTTCCAAAGCCGAAACTGCCTCGAAAATTCCGCATA
>CAVECU010000235.1:0-2043 GCA_963614015.1 uncultured Eubacteriales bacterium | reverse complement strand
GTATATGTCTGCGACCCGTACAAGGACATTCCGGTGGAGGCTCAGAAGCACATTCTCGGTGTCCAGGCCAATCTGTGGACGGAGTACATCGCCACGCCGGAGCATCTGGAATATATGATGCTTCCGAGGGCGGCGGCCTTGAGCGAGGTGCAGTGGTGCCGCCCGGAGAACAAGGATTTCGCCCGGTTCAAGGCGTCGCTCCATCACGCGTTCGAGATTTATGACACTATGGGCTACACCTATTGCAAGGCCGTGTCCGGCGAATACGGTATGCCAGTAAAGGAGTGAACATCAATATTATTTCAATAAAATAGCCATATCACGGGCTGCGGCGTCATATCGGACCGCAGCCTTTTTTGTGCGATTTTTTTCCGATGCCGGTGCAAGGTTCCCCTCTTTCTGCATTTAATGATTCGGATGGACGAAGGAGCACGGGAGTTGCGCGCACTCAAGCTCTCCGGAATCGCATCCGTATTTCAAGATGTATAACAAATAAAAGACAAGAAAATGAAAACCAAGAATATCCTCAACATGATGGCGGCAGCGGCTCTCTGCCTGGGCTGTGCAGCATTCGTTTCCTGCAAAAAAGATGACGACGGCAAGACAATGACATTCAGCTCTGCCAAGGTGGAGATAGGAGTCGGCGCCAACAAGGCTGTCACGGTGACAAATTGTACGACTCCGCTCACGGTCAAGTCAAGCGATGAAAAAGTCGCTACCGTGAAGGCTGACAACTCGACCATCACAATCACCGGTGTGGCGACCGGCTCTGCCACGGTTTCGGTAGTGGATGCAAACAAACAAGCCGGAAGCATAAGCGTGACAGTGAAGGAAGTGCTTTCGCTGGACAACTCGTCGCTGACCGTAAAGGCGGGTGCGGAAGGCACGATAAACATCAAGTCGGGGACAGCTCCTTATACTGTTGCAGTGGCTGATTCCAAGATCGCTACGGCTTCCGTGAAAGATGCGGTCATCACCGTGAAAGGCGTAGCGAAAGGCAGCACTACAATCACCGTCACCGACAGCAAGAAGGTGACAGGGGTCGCGAGTATCTCCGTCAGCGAGTAAGAAGCTTCTAAAGTCCTAATACAGAAGCAGCCCGAGCACTCCTCCGGCGAGGATGATCTTGATCGGGCCGACTTTGAAAAACAATGAGGCTATAAGAGCCGCAGCGAATAATGCCCAGCTTTTCCAATCGGGAAAGTTCTCGGTCACGATCCTGATGTCAAATTCCGAAAGAAGCGGAACTCCCGACCAGGACGCATCGAACATCAGGATTACCGCTGCGGCTCCTATCAGTCCCACTACCGACGGGCGGAGGCATCCCATCACTCTTTCGAACGTGCCGTTCCCGCTGAACTTCATATAGAACTTCACGAGGGCGAGCACTATGATGAAAGACGGCAGAACGACCGCGAATGTCGCCGCGAATGAGCCGACTACGCCGAGTGCGTGGATGCCTGTGGCTTTGGTCACGACATCGTAGCCGACGTAAGTGGCGCAGTTGATGCCGATGGGACCCGGGGTCATCTGTGAGATCGCCACGATGTCGGTGAACGTGCTCTGGCTTATCCATTCGTGGACGCCTACAACCTGCCCCTGAATCAGGGAGAGCATCGCATATCCTCCGCCGAATGTGAACATTCCGATCACGAAGAATGTGGCGAAGAGCTGGAGAATGAGCAGGACGGTCGTCATCATAGCGTGTCTGTTTTGGCTCCGCCCGGCAGCTTTGCGGCTGTGAGGGCGATGACGATGACGGCGATCACCACATATATCGGGGAGACTTCCATGAATGCCACAAGCAGCAGGCTCGCGATGGTGACGGCCCATTCCCACCAGTGTCTGTCGGCTTTCTTCGCCATCGATATCATGGGTGCGGCGATGAGCGACACCACGACCGGGCGTATGCCCTTGAATATTCTGATGACCGTGGGGTTGTCCTGGAAGTTGGTGAATACCATGGCGATGGCGAGAATGGCCAGGAAAGACGGGAGAACCGTGCCGCAAGTGGCAGCGATGCTGCCCTTCACGCCTCTGATC
>CAVECU010000234.1:0-2058 GCA_963614015.1 uncultured Eubacteriales bacterium | reverse complement strand
CCTCCCTGGATGCCGACATGGCGGATATCAGGCGCCGCCTTGCGAAAAGCGATCTGCTGCCCAAGATATCTGTCGTGGCTCACGAAAGCTTCAACGGCCCCATAACATTCGAGGTACCTCCCATTGACAGGAATCTGAACATCTGGTACGTGGGGCTCGGAGTCAGATACGATCTCGGCGCACTGTACAAGTCCTCGAGAAAAGTCAGACAGGCGGACGTGCAGGCAAGACAGGCGAGACAGGCCTTCCGGCTCGCAGAGGAGAATCTGCGGAACAATGTATATCAGGCATACATTGACTACTGCCAGTCTTACGCCGAACTTCTCACCAGGGAGAAGAGCCTCCAGCTCGCCTCCGAGAACTACGAGCGCATCCTCTACCGGTATATGGAGCAGCTCGCGCTTGTCACCGATATGCTGGACGCATTCAACATGAAGCTTGACGCCGAGCTCGGAGTCGCCGACATGCGGGCCGAAATCCTGTACCGCCAGTGCAAGCTCAAATATGCCGCCGGCGTATTGTAGTCATATACAACCAATTGATAATCCATTTTGAAAACAGAAAAACAATGATAAGCAAGAAAACAATAAAGCGGGCATACAATGCAGTGATCATCGCCCTGCTCCTGTGCGGCATCGGATACGTCTGCTCCCGGTTCGTCCATCTCGGCAAAGTGGAATATACCGACGATGCAAGGGTGCAGAGACATATAGCTCTCGTGAACACGAGAGTACAGGGATTTGTAAGCGAGATACGGTTTGAGGACTATCAGCACGTGGACAAGGGTGACACGCTCGTTGTCATAGACAACTCCGAGCACATCTTCCGTCTTGCCCAGGCGCAGGCCGATCTGGAGCGCGCCCTGTCAAGCAGGTCGGCGGATGCCGCAAGTCTCCGGACCACAGCCAGCAATGTCACCGTGGCCGATGCCGGAATCGAGGAGGCGAGGATCAATCTCCACAACGCCGAGGCGGACTACGAGCGGTACAAGGCGCTGCTTGGAAAGGATGCCGTGACCAGGCAGCAGTTCGATGATGTGGAGACACGGTACAAGGCGGCAAAAGCCCGTTACACCCAGATGCAGCGCCAGAGGAAATCCACGGAGCTCGTCAGCGATGAACTTGCCGGACGTCTCGGACAGAGCGCGGCAAGCGTCAGCCTCGCCGAGGCGGCCGTGGAACTGTCCAAGCTCAACCTGTCATATACCGTCATCACTGCTCCATGCTCCGGACGCATCGGACGCAAGGACATCTGCGAAGGTCAGCTCGTCCAGCCCGGAGAACTGATAGCCAAGATAGTGGATGACAGCGACGTGTGGATCATCGCCGACTACCGGGAGACTCAGCTCAGGCATATCGCCGTAGGATCCGAAGTCAGAATCACCGCGGACGCGGTGCCCGGCGCCAGATACAGAGGCCGTGTCGAATCCATCTCCTCCGCCACCGGCTCGGCGTGGATGGGGGCTCCCGTCAACAACGCCACCGGCAATTTCGTGAAAGTGGAGCAGCGTGTCCCCGTCCGCATCGCCATAGACGGCCCGGATGAGGGCCTCGAAGCTCTGAAGGCCGGGCTCAATGTGGAAACGGAAGTATTGTTTCAGTGACTATGACACCTCCGATGGAATTCTCGATGCCGATGTATCGGGATTTTGTGCCGAAAGCCATCCGCCCCTGGATCTATGTAGCCTTCGCCGTGGTCTTCCAACTGAGCGGAGGACTGTATTTGGGAGTTCTCGGCAACATCATGGGGACGACATCCTTCATGAGGGAGGATGTGCTCATGATAGGGTTGTGCGCCGTCGTAGGAGTGTGCATGCCTTTCCCGCTGCTGTTCCGGTTCAAATTCCGGTTCACCAACAGGCAGCTGCTCACTTGCGCCGCACTTGTCATCGCCGCCTGCAATCTCCTGTGCATGCACATCCGGAGCATACCTCTCCTGTGCGTGATCTCTTTCACCGCCGGATTCTTCAAGCTCTGCGGCACATTCGAGTGCATGTCCTCGATACAGCTCTGGATGGCCCCGGGACGTGATTTCACACGTTTCTTCCCGCTCCTGTAT
>CAVECU010000233.1:0-2059 GCA_963614015.1 uncultured Eubacteriales bacterium | reverse complement strand
CACGAGAAGATCGCCGTTGATCCCGCCGGCCTTTGCCGCATGACCCTCGCCTTTCAAGGTAAGCTGCATCCCGTCTTCCACTCCGGCAGGAATCCTCACCGGGACGGTGACACGCTTTCTGACAAGTCCGCTGCCGCCGCAGGAGGAGCAAGGATTGCTTACTATCTTTCCTTCTCCGCCGCACCTTGTGCAGGTGGTGTACGTCACCGCCTGACCGAACAGGCTGCGGACGACACGCTGTTCCTGCCCGGTGCCGTGACAGAGCGGACAAGTCTTTATGTCAGAAGCATTGACAGCACCTTTCCCGCCGCAGGACGGGCATTGCTCATAGCGCTCGATGGAGACCTCCTTCGTCACCCCGGAAGCAATCTCCTCCAGCGTCAGCCTCACTCTCGTGCGGATGTCGCGTCCGCGCATCACTGGTTTCTGCCTGCTCTGCCCTCCGAAACCGCCGAAGCCACTGAAGCCGCCGCTTCCGGATCTGAAATCGAATCCTTCGCCGAAAAGATTGTTCAGAATGTCATTTATGTCGAATCCTCCGAATCCTCCGCCGCTGAAGCCGCCGCCGTCTCCGAATCCGGCACCTCCGCCGAATCCGAAACGGTCATATTTGGCACGCTTATCCGGATCACTCAGGACCTCATAGGCTTCCGACGCCTCCTTGAATTTCTCCTCGGCATCCTTCTTCTCCTTGTCCGAAGCGCTCACCCACCTGTCAGGATGCCACTTGAGCGCCAGCTTCTTGAATGCGGACTTTATATCTTCAGCCGAGGCGCTCTTGTCCACTCCGAGCACCTCGTAATAGTCTCTCTTGTCTGCCATAGATTATTCCCTCCCGGAAGAATTATATCCCCACAACGACTTTGGCATAACGCAGAATCTTGCCTCCGAGCAGATATCCTGTCCCGACGACATCATAGACAAGACCTTTCTTGTCTTCTTCCACAGGGACTTGCGCCACGGCCTCATGAAAATCAGTGTCGAACTTCTTGCCTTTGGCGTCGATGACTTCAAGCCCCTTGGACCGGAGATACTTCATAAGCTTGTCATAGATGAGCCCTGTCCCTTCCCTGGCCGCCTCGTCGCTTGACTTGCTCAGGAGCTCCAACGCCCTCTCGCAATCGTCCAGGACAGGCAACAGCCCTTTGATGGTGTCGGCCGAGGCCGTGGTCACAAGTGACAGCTTCTCTTCGGCGGACCGCCTGCGGAAAGTCTCGAACTCCGCCATGAGCCTGACATAGTCATCCTTTTCTCTGGCGAGAGCCTCGGCAAGAGCCTTCTTCTCCCTCTCAAGCTCCTCCACTCTGGCTCCGGCATCCTTGCAGCACCCCTCTCCGCATTGGCATTCACTATCTTCCTTATCGCATTTTCCGTCTTCTTCCTCCTGATTTCCGGAGCAATGGCAGTGACACCCGCAATGTCCGCCGCGCTCTTCTTCAGCGCAGCTTTCCCGCTTTTTTCCCTGCTTTTCTTCTTGCCCGCTTTTCAGCTTTTCTGCTTCTTCTTTTTGCTTTTTCATATTTCTTCAACCTCTTGTATTTCTTTGAAAACAGCCCGAAGATGGCTGATATGATTATAACCCAGAGCATAATCCCGGGGCCGCCCACGCTGGATTCTCAATGGACGCCCCCGGGACAGGACAACAAATTTACTGCCAACAGGTCTTTCTGCCATATTGGCAGACTATTTCCCATCAGCAAGAGATTTCTCGCTCTTTATCAGCAACGCACAGAGAACAACCCCTATCAGGGCGCCGATTGCGACAGTCAGATTGGCCGTGTTCCAGCCTGCGGCGTTCGCCACGCTGCCTACAAATATCTTGGAACAGATGGCATCACCGATGAAATATCCGAACAGGCCCACGAATCCGGCGGCTGTCCCGGCGGCATTCTTCGGCACGAGATTGAGCGCCTGGACTCCTGTCAGCGCCACCGGCCCGTAGATGAAGAAGCCGATGAGGCACAGGGCCACATAGACGAGCACTTTGCGCAGAGAACCGTCCATCTCCACATATCCGCCGCCGACAAACCAGTACAGCAGCACTCCCAGAGCGCAGGCA
>CAVECU010000232.1:0-2059 GCA_963614015.1 uncultured Eubacteriales bacterium | reverse complement strand
GTTATAGAGGGAGATTGTCATGTTTCTTGGCAGGAACGGACTGTTTCTTGCCCGAAAGCTGCTCAAGAGCCCGGATCACGCGGAAACGGGTGTTCCTCGGCTCGATGATGTCATCGATGTAGCCCATCTTGGCAGCCTGATAAGGATTGCAGAACAGGTCATTGTATTCCTGCTTCTTCTCTTCCGCAAGAGCGGCTTTCTTCTCCGGATCCTCCACGGCCTTGAGTTCCTTGCCATAGAGAATGGCGACGGCTCCGTCCGCACCCATCACGGCGATGTTGGCGGATGGCCAAGCATAGTTGACATCACCACGTATCTGCTTACAGCTCATAACGATATGCGCTCCGCCATAGGACTTGCGCAGAGTCACTGTCACCTTAGGCACAGTCGCCTCGCCATAGGCGTAGAGCAGTTTGGCTCCGTTGGCTATGATGGCCCCGTACTCCTGCTGCGTTCCGCAGAGGAAACCGGGCACATCCACGAGCGTGACAATAGGGATGTTGAACGCATCGCAGAACCGCACGAAACGCGCAGCCTTGCGTGAGGCATTGATATCCAGAACGCCCGCAAGATATTTCGGCTGATTGGCCACGATACCGACACTGCGGCCGCCCATATGGGCGAATCCCACGATGATGTTCTTGGCATAGGCCGCATGGATTTCGAAGAATTTGCCGTCATCGGCGATGCTCCTTATGACACCGTACATATCGTAAGCCTTGTTGGGGCTGTCCGGAATAATCTCGTTCAGAGCATCATCCACCCTGCCCACAGGATCATCCGTAGGCACATACGGAGGCTCCTCCATATTGTTCTGAGGGAGGTAGCCGAACAGCTCCTTGATGAGTCTGATGCCGTCCTCATCGTTTTCTGCGGCAAAATGGGCCACACCGCTCTTGGCCGCGTGCACGCTCGCTCCGCCGAGCTCCTCGGACGTGACTGTCTCCCCCGTGACGCTCTTGACCACGGCAGGACCCGTAAGGAACATATACGAAGTGTTCTTCACCATCACGGTGAAATCGGTCAATGCCGGAGAATACACGGCGCCGCCGGCGCAAGGTCCGAAGATTCCGGAAATCTGAGGCACCACGCCGGAAGCGAGGATGTTGCGCTCGAATATTTCACCGAATCCCGCCAGAGAGTTGACTCCTTCCTGTATTCTGGCGCCGCCGGAATCGTTGAGTCCTATGCAAGGCACGCCTCCGCGTACGGCCATATCCATCACTTTGCAGATCTTCTGCGCCATGGTCTCGGACAGCGAGCCCCCGGATACCGTGAAATCCTGTGCGAACACATACACCGGCCTTCCTCCGATCGTGCCGTGACCTGTCACCACGCCGTCTCCGTCGAAATGTTCCTTGTCCATCCCGAAGTTGGTGCATCTGTGCTGAACGAACATGTCGAACTCCTCAAAGCTGCCCTCGTCCAGAAGCAAAGCCAGCCTCTCCCTTGCCGTAAGCTTGCCTTTCTGATGCTGCGCTTCGATTCTCTTCGGGCCTCCGCCCATTCTGGCCTTGGCTCTGCGCTCCACCAGATTCTTGATATTATCCTGCTGGATACTCATTATCTTTCAATATGATTATAAAGGTAATACTCCGTTTGTCACAAGCCTCCGCAGAGGCCACGCAAAGTTATAGGAAATTAACGAAAAGAAAAAGCGGGGAAATGCCACAAGACAATCCCCCGACGTAAGATACACCAGTATGTGGCGGATTACTCCGCAGGCTTCATCGTGTTGTACACGTTCGTGACATCCTCATCGCCCTCAAGAAGATCCGTGAGTTTCTCGAGAGTCTCCCTCTGCTCCGGAGTCACATCCTTGAGATCAACGTTCGGAATCCTCTCGAATCCTCCGGACACAAGCTCATAGCCGTTCTCCTCCAGATATTTCTGAAGCCCGCCGTAAGACTCGTAAGCGCCGTAGATGACGATGTTTCCGGTGACGTTTCCGTCCTCGTCCTCCTGCTCCTCCACAAACACTTCAGGGTCATCGTCATAGTCGCAAAGCGCGAGCTGAAGCTCATCAACGTCAACGCCTTCCTTTTCCTTTATGCGGAAC
>CAVECU010000231.1:0-2068 GCA_963614015.1 uncultured Eubacteriales bacterium | reverse complement strand
CCGCTGCGACTTCCTGCAGCGGTGAGACTGTGCCGGGGAGTGCTGATTTCGAGGCGGAGACCACATCCGTTTCCATTCCGTCCGTGGGCTGCGGGGAGGATTCTCCCGGCACCTACACTTTCACCGCCGGCAAGGCCTGGACGGCCCGCGCCGCCGAAGATGTCAGCGGATGGTTCTCGTTCTCTCCCGGGAATGGAGCGGCCGGGAAGGCGGAGATCCGGTTCATCGCCGCGAAAAACAGCGCATCGGAGAGCCGCACGGCTGTTGTCACCGTCTATGTCGGCACTCTCACCAAGGATGTGACCTTCACTCAGGAGGCTTCATCTTCGGCCGCGCTCTATGACGATGTCCCGCTCGGATTCGCCGATGAAGCGGAGTCGGGGGACGCCGACCCTGCAGGGACAGCAGACTTTTCAGTGTTCAGCGGAATGGGCCATCCGAGGCTGCTGATGAACAGGGCGGATTTCGACAGACTGAAGGACAAGGTCGTGAACAATCCTGCAGGCAATGTGACTCTGACCAGGCTTCACGCTCTGATGATAGCCGCCGCTGACGAGTCCGCCGCCTCCACCGTGGCGATCAAGTACAACACCGCCAATACTGACAAAAATCAGGACCAGGCGAAGCTCGCGATGAAGCGGATAGGCTCCTGCGCCTATGCCTACAGGATGACCGGGCAGAAGAAATATCTGGACAGGGCGGTGAAGGATATGGAGACCGTGGCGGGATTCTCGACCTGGGACGCTTCCACCAACTTCCTGACGACTGCGCAGATGGCCGCTGCCGTGGCGCTCGGCTATGACTGGCTGTATTATGCTCTGGACTATGACCTCAGGGTGAAAGTCCGCCGTGCGCTTCTCGACTATGTAGTGAGCCCCGCCCACACGGCATGGTTCACCACCGCCGAGCACAACTGGAACCAGGTATGCTACGGCGGCAGCGTGATGGCGGCGATCGCCATCTACGGCAAGGAAAAGACGGAGTCCGGAGCGCTCATTAACGAGTGCATCAGTCGTAACGGCCCGATTGTGAGCAAGATCTATGACCCTGACGGAGTCTATCCCGAGGGCTATGCCTATTGGGGCTTCGGCACCGGATTCCAGACTTTCATTTTTGCGTCTTTCGAGAAGGTCTTCGGATCCCTGTACGGGATGGACTCTTCCAAGGGGCTTGTCAAGACTCCGCAGTGGATGCTGATGTCTTCCGGCGTGGGAGGCAGGGTCTATTGCTTCGGCGATTCCACCGGCAACTATGACCAGCCGAAGATGGGCATGTGGTGGTTCGCCCGGTATCTGGAGGATCCGTCGCTGCTGCGCAATGAGCTGCGGCTTCTGGCCGATGCGTCATCGGTCAATCCCTACAGCACCGCGATGAGCGAAGTGCGTATGCTTCCCGTCGTGCTCGCCTGTGCCAACGATATTGAAGGCCTCGACTCCGTCACGGGCGACACCGGAACGGGTCAGACTATGTACTGCGGCAGCGGAGATGTGCCGGTGGCTCTTTTCCGTACGCGGTGGGACAATTCGGATGCGGACCGCTATCTCGGCGTCAAGGGCGGTAAGGCAGGCCACAGCCACGGGCATATGGACGCGGGCTCTTTCGTGTACGATGCTCTGGGCTGCCGCTGGTCGGAAGACCTCAACAGGCCGGACTATACGTCGATCACCAACGCCTTGTCTGCGGCGGGAGGCGATTACTGGGCGCTGGACCAGAATTCCTACCGGTGGAAAGTGTGGTGTCTCAACAATCTGGGGCACAGCACGTTGACTATCAACGGGGCTGACCATAGAGTGGACGGAGCCGCGACAATCATCGGGACATACGATACCGAGGCGTCACGGGGAGTCAGGCTTCAGATGACTCCGGTATTTGCCGGCGAGGCAGCATCGGTGGTGAGGACCGTCGAGATAAGGGACGGTGCGGATCTCTATGTCACGGATGAGATCACGGCTCTGCCGGACAAGGCGGCCTCGATCCAGTGGCGGATGATAACGAGCGCGGCGGTCTCCGTCGGCTCGGATATGGAGACCCTCACCCAGTCCGACAAGAAGATGTATCTGAAAGTGAA
>CAVECU010000230.1:0-2142 GCA_963614015.1 uncultured Eubacteriales bacterium | reverse complement strand
GTTCAAAGATGTTTTCCGGAACCGGGACCGGACTGACGGACAGGCAACTGTGAGAGGAGCCCCCTGGCTCGAAATATTTCCCGGCCAGCTTCAGCAGGAGGCTCTCCATCTTCGCTTCGTCAATGTCGGCCACGATGCTGAAAGCCATCTTCCCGGGAACGAATTTTTCCCGGCGGAACCGTCTCAGTTCATCGGCCGTGATGGCTCTGACACTGGCGGCAGTCCCCAGGATGGGCATCGAAAGCGGATGTCCGCAGAAGAGTTTCTCCTCGAACCTGTCGTAGATGTCATCTGCGGGGCTGTCCTTGTAGGACTTGATCTCGTCGATCACAACTCCGCGCTCCGTGTCGATCTCGTTTTCGGGGAATGTCGCCGACGAGGCGATCTCCATAAGCAGGGCCCCCGCCTTCTGGAGGTCTTCTTTCAGGACGGTGGCGTGAAGGACAATCTCCTCTTTGGTCGTATAGGCGTTGAGCTCTCCGCCGAGCCTGTCCAGGAATCCGTTGATGACAGCGGCGCTCTTGGATTCTGTCCCTTTGAACAGGGTATGTTCGGTGAAATGGGCTATGCCGCTGTGGTAGCCTGTCTCGTATCTTGTCCCCGCTCCGACGGTCAGAGAACAGTATGCCACGGACGAGCCGCTCCGGCGGACCGCATATTTCATTCCGCAATCAGCTGTCCCCGTCCTCATCTTCTAGAGCTTGTCTGCGATGCCCTTGAGATCCGCCTTGCTGAATCCGGCTTTGCCGCCGGCGTAGAGCGCGGATTTCTTATAGAGAAACAGACGGTGGTCACGGGCGTTGATAAGCAGCTTCCAGACGGACGAACCTTTCTGCGGAGCGGAGGATGCCACCGTGTAGCTCACGAGGATATTTTCTTCTCCTTCGGAGAATGTGTCGTCGGCCACTTCGTCCGGAACGATCTCCAGACCTTTCTTGCGCAGAGATTCAAGTGTCTTTGTGTCAATCTTTTCCGCAACATCGCTCTCTGCGATGAGAATTTTGCCGATGCCCGCCGCGCCGAGCTTGGAGGTGTAGGTCTTGAGTCCGAGGAATCCGGTCTGGAGAGACTTGGAAATATATCCCTGCAGGATGTCCACAAGTCCCGGGAGAATGGCGCTTTCACGGCCGGACGGAGTGTCCGCCGCACACATCGGTATGCTGACAACGTCCAGCATCTCGTCAGGGCTTCCGGCCCCAGCCTTGCCTTTCAGCACCGACAGCATCAGTATCCCGGGCTCGCTTTCCTTTCCGAACGCAGTCAGAGCGGGCAGCATGAAATAGTAGTCCTCGTTGCCCATGAGGCCGCCGAACTCCTGAGCCGTGCAGAACTCATAAGGAGACAGGCTCCAAGTGTTCTTCACCGCATCCTTCAGGGCAAGATCGATGAACTCGTTGCCTGTGAGCACGACTTTCATCGTCTTGAGCGGAATGTCCTTCAGCTTCTCTTTCTTGGTGGTGATCTGCGCCTGGGCGAACAGACTGACGGAAAATGTCACTGCCGCCAGCAAAAGTATAAATCTTCTCATCATGGCGGCAAAGTTAAGAATTTTATGATTCTGATGGATTCATCAGCCGGCATCCTTTTCCAAAAAAGTGCAAGGCGGAAAAGTCCGGCAGACTTTTCCGGGCCCCCGCTCTCACCTGCTGCCGGTGGAATCGCAGATTTCGAGGGAAGGGTCGAGAAATACGCTGTGCCCTTCGGCTCCGGTGGAGATCATTGAGATCAGCATATTGTAGGCCTCTGCAGCCGTGACGCCGGTGTCCTGCTTGAGCTGGGTGATCTGCGGCGTGAAGATCTTGTAATTGAATCCGCCGTCGAATCCCAGCAGGGCGAAATCCTCCGGGATGCGGAACCCGAGACGCTTGATGGCGTTGCCGACATAGAGGGCGATATAGCCTCGGGGGAAGAACAGGGCGTCAGCCCCTCTCTCCTTGGCGGACATGATGCAGTCTTCGAGAGAAGATGCGTTGCTCTCATCAACGTGCGAGATCCTGGCCGCATCGCCGAAGCCCTTCTCCGCCATTACCTGCATATAGATCTCCTCGCGCCGGGTCAGGTTGGAATTCTTCTTCTTCACGTTGTTCGAGACCATCTCGATGTGGCTGTAGCCGTTGGCTACAAGGTGGTCGATGCCCATCC
>CAVECU010000229.1:0-2144 GCA_963614015.1 uncultured Eubacteriales bacterium | reverse complement strand
CTTCGGGAGCCAGGAGGAGATCGATGCTTCTCCTGTACAGGCTCTCGGCGGAAAGGTGTATGTGGGTGACTTGAGATATGAAGACAAGAATGCCGACGGTGTCATTAATGAGGCCGATATGGAGATCATTGCCAATACTGTACCTTCCATTCAGTATGGCGTGAATGTCGGGCTGAAATATAAAGGCTTCAATGTCGATATCCTCGGATATGGCCTTGCCGGCTTCGATGCGATGCTGACGGGTAAATACTATCAGATTTATGGCGAAAGGAAGTATTCTGCGGTGATAAGAGAGGGGCTGCCTAACGGCAATGCCCATCCGATGCTCCATGCGGACGCTACCAACAACAATTTCCAGAACTCGGACTATTGGGTGGTGAATGGCGGCTTCTTCAAGATCCGCAATGTGGAGATCGGCTACACTCTGCCTTCGAATCTGACCTCCAGGATCAGAATAAACTCGGTCAAGTTCTTCGTCAGAGGCTCAAACCTCTGCACATTCTCACGGATTCGCGATTTGGATCCGGAATATCTTGACGCGGGAGTATCAAACTATCCGCTGATGCGTGCGTTCACCGGCGGATTGACAGTCTCATTCTAAACGAAGATGAAGATGAAAACATCAAAATTCATAATGGTCCTGATGGCTGCGGCGGCAGCCGCTTCATGTGATTTCCTCGATCCGGAACCGGACAACACGAGAGAACAGGAGGTCTTGGATGATCCGGCATATTTCTGCGGACCGCTCAATGCGGCGTACAATGCGATTCCAAGCACATTCGACTTGAATATGGACGCCTTGACGGACAACGCTGTGATAAGGAACTACACCGGAGACTACTACAAGGCTTCTGTCGGAAACTTGTCACCGAGTTCCAACCCGCTCAACTGCTGGAATTCCTGCTATGACAACATCAGGATGCTCAACATCTTCCTTGGCAGGATGGTGCTGAATGACAAGTATTCATACAGGACGCCTGTCAGGTTCTTCGCCATAAACAACGAGACTGACATGGAAAACAACATGAAGATGTTCTGGAGACTGAAGGGAGAGGCCTACGCATTGAGAGCCTACAATTACTTCAACCTTCTGCGCAATTTCGCCGGAGAGGGAGTCGACGGACAGATGCTTGGAGTCCCTCTGGTAGGTGACAAAGTCCTGGATCAGTCGCAAGACCTCAGAATTCCCAGAGCAACTCTGGAAGACTGCATCAAAGCTATCGTAGATGACTGCGACTCGGCTATTGTTGTCGGGAAACTTCCGGATCTGTACAAAGGTACCGCAGACGTTGTCTACAATCAGTCATTGAGCCCTCATATCAGCGGAGCTGCAGCGAAGGCTATCAAGGCGAAGGCATTGATTCTGTATGCTTCTCCGGCATTCAACAGGACCGGGGACAAGTCCAGATGGGAAGATGCGGCGAAGGCTGCTGCCGAGGCTGTCAAGGCTGTCGGCGGCATCGGCACCAAGTTCTTCACGATGGAGGAGTACTATTTCACCAATATCAACAACACCTCGCTCACTCAGAACAATGTCATATTCAAGGGTAAATGGGTGATTGGAAACATGGCTCTGGAGAAGGATAACTATCCGTCGGCACTTTATGGGAATGCCACGCTGAATTTGTCACAGAATCTTGTGGATGCGTTCACGGATAATGAAGGGTATCCCATATCCGAAAGCACGAAATATGATGCGGCAAACCCTTATGCGAACAGGGATGCAAGGCTTGACTATTGCGTCGGATATAATGGAGGCAAGATCGGCAGCTATACCATCGATATCACGGAGAATGGCGCCGAGCATTATAACCCGCTCAATGCCTCTTCCCGCTCGGGATATTACTTGAAGAAGTCTCTCCGCTGCAACCAGGTGGTCTGCGGCCCGTCCAACAAGACCAAAGGGACACCGAGAGCATGCATCCTCATCGGCCTTCCGGAGGTGTATCTCATGTATGCCGAGGCTGCAAACGAAGCATGGGGCGTGAATGCCGACCCTGAAGGATATGGTTTCACGGCGAAGGATGCCCTTTCAAGGATTCTCCTGAAGGACAACAAGAAAGGGGATACCTATCTGAAGAATGAGATAGGCGCTGACCAGGCGAAGTTCCGTGAGTACACCAGACTGCAGAGACGTCTGGAGC
>CAVECU010000228.1:0-2151 GCA_963614015.1 uncultured Eubacteriales bacterium | reverse complement strand
CTCATCATTGACAACGCATAAAGCGGGACGATGCGCACAAGTCTCACCGTATTATCATCTTCATTGTCAGAGTATTCGATTTTGCCGAAATTCTCAAGCGAGCAGCGGAAGGCCTCCGTGAGATGTTTTTCCCTCATAAACATCCACAGGCTCTTCATTCCGCCTTGGGTCCCGGCCTTCACTTCGACGGGCGTGACTTTCATGTTGAATATTTCAAGATAATCTATTTCAGCCACGCTGCCACCCTTTTTCTCCCAAAAGTACATCTTCTGCCTCTGGATGCACGGCTTGTTTCTGGCTATTTCAAGCCCCGCCACCATTTCCGCCAGACCTCCCTTGTTGACGAGGTCCTGCGGGCTGCCGGCCATGATTGATTGTATTACTTGCTGCGACAGACTGCCTTCAAGCCGCAGTGTTGACAGCAGCAGCCCGGAATCGAGAAACAACATCTTCAAGCTCTTTTCATCCGCCTCTGCGTCAAGCGGTATGCCGTTGCCGGAAGTGGCGACTACCGGAGTGACGATGCCGGCCAGCGTGAGCAGGCGGAGAGCTTCCCGGATCTGAGAACTTTGATAATCCGCAGAAATTTGTCTGAATGTGATTTTCTGTCCGATCTGATGGCATACGCCGCGCATTGTCGTGCGCAACAAGTCGGGATTCACCCGTTTTTTGTATTTGGCGAAATCATCTTCGTAGGCAAGGACAATATCTTCCTGCACCTTTCTGCACTGAATGAAATCGTGTGAGCCAATCCATGCGAGCACGGATTCGGGCATGCCGCCTACAAACAGATAGGTCCGGAAGTATTCTGTCAGCTTGTCGTGAAATGCGGCATCGAGCGGATGCGTGCAGTCGGCCCCGTCGCGTATCGCGATAAGACCGTCTTCGTGATTGGCGCCAAGGAATTCATCGAACGTCATAGGATACATGAACAGAGAGTGTATCCTGCCGACACCGAAAGTGGGCAGTTCCTGAAGAGTGAGTTCCAGAAGCGAGCCGGCGGCGATGACATGCAGCTCCGGATAGTCCTCTTTGAAGAACCGGAGAGCCGTGATCGCCTCCGGGCATTCCTGTATTTCATCAAGAAAAAGCAGTGTCAACCCCGCCTCTACCGGAACGTTGATGTAGTTCGCAATCTTCTTTGCAATCAGACGGACATCCAAGTCTCCGCTGAAAAAACTCTTGACGGCTTTGTCCCGCTCAAAGTTCACTTCAGCGAAATATTTGAATGTCTTGCCAAGGTGCCTTACAGCCGAGGATTTCCCCACTTGCCTTGCGCCGCGCAGCAGGATAGGCTTCCGGGGGGAGGAGCCTTTCCATTCCAGAAGCTGGCTGTCGATGTTCCGTCTGATGTATTCCTGTGTCATATAAGCACTTTTAGGTCTCAAAAATAGCCAAAATATTGAAAACCGACTAATAATTCGCGCTAAAATATCAGAATCCGACAAATAATCACGGCTAAAATATCCAAATCGGACTAATATTCACTTTTCGGATGCAGCGGATAACAGGACATAACCTTGTTTGCGGCAGCGGGCGAGGGTGTTGCGATGAACTTTGTATTTTCTGGCTACGGCGGCGATTGATGCGCCAGACGTGAGCCGGCGTTCGATGTCGAGGCTCTCCGCGCAGATCCTCTTGACTTTTTCCGAGCACCCCTTTGGCCGTCCGAGACTGGCGCCGGAGGCTTTCTTGGCGGCAAGGGCCTCACGGGTGCGCTGCGAAATGAGATTCCTCTCGATCTCCGATGCGAGAGCGAATGCGAAGGCCACGATTTTCGAATTGATATTGTCCGAAAGGTCGAAATTGTCCTTGATTGTGTGGATCTTAAGCTGTTTCTGCGAACATACGTTGAGGATGGACATTATCATAAGCATATTCCGGCCCAGCCTCGATATCTCGGAGCAGACAAGCAGGTCCCCGGGCTTCATCCTCCGTATCACCTTGCCGAGCCGACGCTTCTCCCAGGACATGGTCCCGGAGACGGATTCGGTGATCCATCCGTCTATCCGCAGAGCGTGCACATCGCACCATCTCCGTATCTCATATTCTTGACTTTCAAAGGGCTGCATCTGGGTGCTGACTCTCACATAGGCATAGGTATTCATAGCGATTGGGTTTTTTGTGGAAATGACAAATATACGCCCGTTT
>CAVECU010000227.1:1424-2169 GCA_963614015.1 uncultured Eubacteriales bacterium | reverse complement strand
CGCATATACCATCGCCGGAGGCTTTCTCGCCGTGCTTATGACCGACGTGATCCAGTTCGGAGTGCTGCTTGCGGTGGTCGTGTTCATGATTCCTCTTTCGTTCCACGCCGTAGGCGGGGTTGGGGAGTTCATCAGCGGGGCGCGTCAGATACCGGGATTCTTCTCTGGCACATCCGAGACCTACACATGGTTCTGGCTTTTCCTATGGGTGATCCTCAACATTGCGATGATAGGTGGGGACTGGCCCTTCGTGCAGCGCTACATCAGCGTCCCTACAAGGAAGGATGCCAAGAAGAGCACCTACCTCATCGGCATTCTCTACTTCGTGACGCCGCTCATCTGGTATCTCCCGACTATGATATGCCGTGTGATGGAACCTGGTCTTGCGCTGGCTGCCGATCCGTCTGTCATGACATACAACGGAGAGCACGCCTATGTGAATATGAGCAAGCTCGTGCTGATGTCGGGAATGGTCGGGATGATGCTGGCCGCGATGTTGTCGGCCACTCTCAGCAACGTCTCCGGCATCCTCAACGTATATGCGAATGTGTTCACTTACGAGATATGGGGGCACAAGGAGAAGAACCGCGATGCTGATGAGAAGAAGCGCATCCGGGTCGGCAGACTCTTCACCCTCGTATTCGGACTTGCGATCATCGCCATTGCGATGCTGGTGCCGTTCGCCGGCGGCGCGGAGAAGGTAGTGGTGACTCTTCTGACAATGATAATGTGTCCTCTATATATC
>CAVECU010000227.1:0-1414 GCA_963614015.1 uncultured Eubacteriales bacterium | reverse complement strand
CTATATATCCCGGCCATCTGGGGGCTCTTCTCCAGGCGACTGACAGGCAATCAGCTGATATGGGCCATGATCGTGACATGGGTCATAGGTATAGCAGCGAAGCTCGCCGTCCCGGCATCGGTTCTGAGCCAGAGCCTGATAGAATCCATCTCAGGATGTGTGCTGCCTGTCGTCATCCTTGCCGGAATGGAGCTGTGGTCCGGGGCCAAGGGCCGCACTTGTCCCGGATACGAGGCCATCTGCGACTACACCGACCCGGATGCGGACAAGGAGCCTGATGAGAAGATGAAGCGCAGCGTCAAGGCCTACTCGCATATGGCGTGCACTTGTTTCTGCATCACCATCGGCACCATTGCCGCGCTGCTGCTCGGACTGCTCATTGCCGGCGATCCGAAGACTATGGAAGTCAAGGGAATCGTGATATGGAGCATAGCCGTTGTCTTCGCCATAATATCGGCGTATGCGGCATACCGCCTGCTTGATGCCCGGAAAATGAAACAACAGAATAACTAACAACCAAAAACACTGACAAATGAATCTGAAGAAGTTATTACTCGCGGCTCTTGCGCCTGCGTTTCTGGCCTCTTGTCAGCATTCGGGGAATCCTTATATGACGTTGGCGACAAAAACGCTCTCGGCGGAGGCTGAGGGCGGGACGCTCACCGTCGATCTCGCATCGAATGTCTATTACAGGGTCAACAATGACTGCAAAGATGACGATGGGGGCTTCTGGGCTGAAATAAAGTCGGCCGGGACTTCGGGAGACATCACCACATTCTCCATAGAAGTCACCCCGAACACCGGAAGCAAGGAGCGCACCGGCACCATCCGTTTCATCGGAGACGATGTGACGCCGCTCAAATTGACCGTCAATCAGAAGAGAGTGGTACCAAAGGGCATTGATCCGGTATCATCTTCGGTTGCGGCGACTGCCACGGAGGCGGTGTTCTCCATATTCGGAGACAAGGAGTGGAGTGCGTCATGCACCGATACGGATGTGACGATCCTGCCTGCATCCGGGCTGGGCGACTGTGACATCAAGATCACGTTCCCGGAGAACAGGAAGCTCTCCGCAAGAACCATAAAGGTGGATGTCATCATCAAGGATGACGCGACCTATACCTATACGCTTGTTCAGGCTCCGTACAGAGGAGTCCTGGCCGACTGGAATCTGAACGCGATTATCGACTCTTCTGCGGCGACCTTCACCGATGATTCGGAGCAGACCGAATTCCCGGGGACCAACGGCAAATATGTCCTGCCGAGCGAGGGAAGCGGAAAGATTGAATATTGGGCCTGCGACCGTACCGGGTGGAACAAGGCTGCCAAAAACGGAGTCACCTGCAAGAGGGCGGTCGGTGGAAACGGAGACCCTTACATCTCCGGAACCGTCCCGGGAGACTACTGGTATATC
>CAVECU010000226.1:0-2183 GCA_963614015.1 uncultured Eubacteriales bacterium | reverse complement strand
GATTTGGACAATATGACGCCTATGCAGGCTTTTGATCTGCTGAGAGACCTGAAGAAGGAAATGGGAATATGAAAAAATCATAAATAACACGATATTAGCATGAAATTCAAAAGATTAGCAATTGCGGCGGCGCTTCTGTCCGCATCCCCGGCACTTATGTCGGCAAACGACGGGTCATATCAGGTCATATCTCCTGACGGCAATCTCCGGGCTTGCGTCGTGGTGGGCGGCAACATCTCCTACACGGTTTCCCGTGGCGACGTGCAGCTCATTGCGCCTTCGGCGGTGTCGATGACATTGTCCGACGGCATTGTGTTCGGAGAGAATGACAAGGTGCGCAAAGTGACGAGAAGAAGCGTGGATGAGGTCATCCCGGCAATCGCCTACAAGAAGGCCGAGGTCAGGGACAACTACAACGAGATGACACTCGTTTTCAAGGAGTTCACTCTGACTTTCCGGGCCTATGACGAGGGCGTGGCCTACAGGTTCGTCAGCCTTCTCAAGAAAGATTCCAAGGTGATTTCGGAGCAGGCTGAATTCGCGTTTGACAAGGATTGGGAGGCGTATGTCCCGTATGTGAAAAAGAAGGACAGGCCTATCGAGCAGCAGTTCTTCAATTCTTTCGAGAATACGTATCTGGTGCATCCTATATCGCAGTGGGATAAAGGCCGGATAGCTTTCCTGCCTATCGCCGTCTCCGCCGACAACGGATACAAAGTGCTTGTCACCGAGGCGGATCTTATGAACTATCCGGGAATGTATCTGTACAATGGGGACGGCTCCAGGCGTCTGACCGGCCTTTTTGCAGGCTATCCGAAGACTGTGAAGCAGGGCGGGCACAATATGCTTCAGGGCATTGTGAAAGAGCGTGAGGACTATATCGCATCCGTGTCCGCAGGGGAGAAATTTCCGTGGAGAGTGATAATGGTGACCGCCAACGACGCTGATCTCGCGGTCAACGATATGGTCTGGAAGCTCGGAACCCCGCAGGCTCCGGAAGAAGACTACAGCTGGGTGCGCCCCGGCAAAGTCGCCTGGGACTGGTGGTGCGGATGGAACCTCTACGGAGTGGATTTCCGTGCCGGAATCAACAATGACACGTACAAATATTTCATAGACTTCGCGGCATCCAACGGGATAGGCTATGTGATAATGGATGAGGGCTGGGCTGTGAACAAGGCCGCCGACCTGACCATGGTGATACCGGAGATAGATCTTCCTGAGCTTGCGAAATATGCCGCGGACCGTGGCGTGGGGCTTGTCCTGTGGGCGGGCTACTGGGCTTTCAACCGCGACATGGACAATGTTTGCAAGCATTACTCCGAAATGGGCATCAAGGGCTTCAAGATCGATTTCATGGACAGGGATGACCAGCAGATGGTGGATTTCTATGTCCGTGCGGCCAAGACTGCGGCCAAATACAAGATGTTCGTGGATTTCCACGGCGCATACAAGCCGACCGGCCTCCACAGGACCTATCCTAATGTCCTCAACTACGAGGGCGTATTCGGTCTGGAGCAGATGAAATGGAGTGACACCTCGGTAGACCAGGTCACCTACGATGTCACGATACCGTTTATCCGTATGGCCGCAGGCCCGATGGACTATACGCAGGGAGCGATGCGCAACAGCACCAGATCCAATTTCAGGTCTGTGGGCAATGAGGCCATGAGCCAGGGGACGCGCTGCCGTCAGCTTGCGGAATATGTGGTCTTTGACTCTCCGTTCAATATGCTCTGCGACTCTCCGTCCAACTATCTCCGGGAGCCTGTCTGCACCAAGTTCATCGCTGAATGTCCGACAGTATGGGACGAAAGCGTGGCCGTGAACGGCGAGATGGCCAAATACATCACTCTGGCGCGCAGAAGCGGCGACACCTGGTATGTGGGTTCAATGACTGACTGGGATGCAAGAGATCTCACTCTGGACCTCGGCTTCCTCGGCGAGGGCGAATGGACGATGGAAATCTTCCGTGACGGGATCAATGCCGACCGTGCCGCACGTGATTTCGCCACGGAGACGGTCGCTGTTCCTGCCGACAGGAAAGTCAAGATACATATGGCTCCGGGCGGCGGCTGGGTGGCCAAGATAAGGAAATAAAGGTTGGTCCGTCTTGACTGAAGAACATGGGGGTGACTAAAAAGTCCGACGGACTTTTTAGTCACCCCCTTAAAGGGCCTATT
>CAVECU010000225.1:0-2193 GCA_963614015.1 uncultured Eubacteriales bacterium | reverse complement strand
AAATACATAAAGATTCGTTATATTTACATCGGTTTATATTCAAAATCATAAGCCGTATGGTAGATCGGTACTTATAAACATAAAGAAAGCTATGGGTAAAGTTCATGTTTTCAATGCGGGGCCCTGCCTCCTCCCTCAGCAGGCGATAGACGGAGCAATTGACGCAATCAGGGATTTCAAGGGGACGGGCATTTCCGTCCTGTCGGTGTCGCACCGTTCCAAGGAGTGGGGCGAGGTGATGGACGAGGTCCGTGCGCTCTGGAAAGAGCTGCTGCATATCCCGGACGACTACGAGGTGGTCTTCCTCGGCGGCGGAGCAAGCATGCAGTTCCTGTATGTCGCGATGAATTTCCTTGAGCACAAGGCTGCATATCTCGATACCGGCGTATGGGCGCACAAGGCGCTTCAGCAGGCGCAGGGGATAGGTGAGGCTTATGCTCTCGCGTCGTCTTCGGACAGGAACTACTCCTATATCCCGAAGGGCTATGTCATCCCCAGGGACATCGACTATTTCCACATCACTACCAACAATACCATCTACGGGACTGAGATAAAGGAAGATATGCAGTCTCCTGTCCCTCTTGTCGCAGATATGTCATCCGACATCATGAGCCGTCCTGTGGACGTGTCCAGGTATGCGATGATCTATGGCGGCGCGCAGAAGAATGTCGGCCCTGCCGGCGTGGTGTTCGCCATCATCAGGAAAGACGCTCTCGGAAAGGTCAGCAGATATATTCCGGCGATGCTGGATTATCGTACCCATATCGACAAGGGCTCGATGTACAACACCCCTCCCGTATTCCCGATACTCGTGATGAACGAGACGCTCAAGTGGCTCAAGGGAATAGGCGGAGTGGAAGCCATACATGAGATCGACAAGGAGAAGGCGCGGATTCTCTACGATGAGATAGACCGCAACTCCCTGTTTACGGGCACGGCGGCCGTGGAAGACCGCTCCATAATGAACGTATGCTTCGTGATGGCTCCGGGATACGAGTCTCTGCAGGACGAGTTCCTCTCTTTCGCCAAGGATCGCGGAATGGCCGGCATCAAAGGCCATCGCTCGGTCGGAGGCTTCAGGGCTTCCATCTACAATGCCTGCAAGGTGGAGGATGTGAAAGCTCTCACTTCATGCATGCAGGAGTTCGAATCGCTCAAGAAATAAAGAGGAGGATAGGTTATGAAAGTGTTGATAGCTACACAGAAGCCTTTCGCCCCTGCTGCGGTGAAGGGGATTACGGGGATTCTTGAAGAGTCCGGATGCGAGGTCTCCCTTCTGGAGAAATATGCCGATGCCGATGCGCTGGGGGCCGCAGTCTCCGATGTGGAGGCGATGATTGTCCGCTCGGACAAGGTGACGGCCGAGATACTGTCAGCCGCTCCGAAGCTCAAGATTGTGGTCCGTGCCGGCGCCGGGTATGACAATGTCGATCTCGCCGCCGCTTCCGCGCGCGGTGTCGTGGTGGAGAACACTCCGGGGCAGAATTCCAATGCTGTTGCGGAGCTTGCCATCGCGATGATGATATATATGAGCCGCAATCAGTTCACTCCCGCCACCGGGACCGAGATTCAGGGCAAGAGACTCGGTATCCAGGCCTTCGGCAATGTCGGCCGGCTTGTCGGCGCCAAGGCCGGGGCTCTGGGCATGAAAGTCCTTGCGACTGACCCCTTCATCCCTGCGGAGAAGATTGCCGAGGCCGGTGCCGAGCCGGTGCCGAGCGTGAAAGAGCTGTATGCGTCATCGGATTTCGTGTCCGTGCATATCCCGGCGACGCCGGAGACCGTAGGCTCCATAGGATATGACCTTATCACGTCGATGCCGAAGGGAGCCGTGCTTGTCAACACCGCTCGCAAGGAGGTGATAGACGAGGCCGGGCTTGAAAGGGCGTTGGAGGACAGGCCTGATATCAAATATGCCGCAGATGTCGCTCCGGACAATATTGAGAAGCTTCGGGAGAAATTCGGACTGAGGGTGTTCGCCACGCCTAAGAAGATGGGGGCCCAGACGGCCGAGGCCAATGTCAATGCCGGTCTTGCCGCCGCCCGTCAGATCGCGGCGTTCTTCAAGGACGGCTGCACCCGCTTCCAGGTGAATAAATAGGTGGTAAAGTCCTACGGAGTGACTAATAAGTCCCGCAAGGGACCGCACCGGACAGGTGCGAGATACCCCTAATAGGGGTCGCAGCCTCAGCT
>CAVECU010000224.1:0-2236 GCA_963614015.1 uncultured Eubacteriales bacterium | reverse complement strand
GCTGCCGGAGGTGTGTTCCTCAAGGGTGACGAAGTGACCGGAGCAGATGCCTCGTCCGGGCGTGTGAGCGCCGTTGTCACCGCCAATCTCGGGGATGAACGCCTGTGCGCCGATGATTTCGTGCTGGCGTCGGGCAGTTTCTTCGCAAGGGGGCTTATGGCCGGACCTGACGGAGTGTACGAACCTGTCCTCGGTCTTGATGTCATCGCGGATGAAGACCGGGGACTGTGGTACGACCGGGATTTCTTCAGGAAGCAGAATTTCATAGGTTACGGAGTCAGGACTGACGAGAGCTTCAGAGTGTCTCTCGGGGGCGTGACGCTTGCCAATATGTATGCCGCAGGCTCTGTTCTCGGAGGCTGCAATCCTCTGTATGAAGGCTGTGGCGCGGGCGTTGCCGTCATGACGGCAATGAGAGTTTCAGACATTATCGCAAAATCGGGTTCAAATGATTAACGCAAACGGTTCAGATAATTTCGAGCAGTGCATAAAATGTACTGTATGTACGGTGTATTGTCCTGTCGTTCCGGTCAATCCGTATTTCCCCGGACCGAAGCAGGCCGGCCCGGACGGAGAGCGGCTGAGGCTTAAGAACGGCTATTATTTTGACGAGGCGCTGAAATATTGTCTCAACTGCAAGCGTTGCGATGTGGCATGCCCGTCCGGAGTGAAGATCTCCGATCTTATCCAGAGGGCGAGAATGGACTACGGGACGCACAAGCCCGGTCTCAGGGACAGGATGCTTGCAAGCACCGATTTCGTGGGGACGATGGCGAGTCCGCTGGCTCCGCTGGTGAATGCCGTGCTGCCTGCGGCTCCGGTGAAAGCCGTGCTTGACGGCGTTCTGGGTGTGGATCACAGGCGCGTCTTTCCGAAATATTCCGGAGAGAAATTCGTGACCTGGTTCCGTAAGAATGCCGCTGCAAGGCAGGAGGCTTTCATCCGGAGGGTGGCTTATTTCCACGGATGCTATGTCAATTACAATTATCCTCAGCTCGGAAAGGACTTCGTCCGGGTGATGAATGCTCTCGGCTATGGCGTGGAACTGCTTGACAAGGAGAAATGCTGCGGCGTGGCCAAGATCGCCAACGGCCTGTATTCCGGCGCCAGGAAGAATGCCGAGGTGAATGTGGATTCCCTCGCCAAGGCTGCGGAAAGAGGACTTGGCATCATAACCACGTCTTCCACCTGCGTCCTCACGATGCGTGACGAATATCCGGAGCTGCTGGGAGTGGACAACAGCAGCGTGCGTGACAGATTGTCGCTTGCTGCGAAGTTCATCTTCTCCCTGATCGATTCCGGCAAGGCGGAAGTCGTGTTCAAGCCGGACTATAGGGCGAAGATCGCATACCACACACCTTGTCATATGGAGAAGCTGGGCTGGGGCGTATTCTCCGCATCTCTTCTGGAGATGATTCCAGGAGTGGAGTTTGTCCGTCTGGACAGCAACTGCTGCGGAATCGCCGGTACTTACGGCTTCAAGAAGGAGAATTACGAAGTCTCCCAGGCCATCGGCAGGCCGCTTTTCGATCAGATAGGAGCCGTGGCCCCGGATTTCGTGGCCTGCGATTGCGAGACTTGCAAATGGCAGATAGAAATGTCCACCGGTTTTGCCGTTAAAAATCCTGTCAGTATATTAGCGGAGGCGTTGGATCTGGATGCCACCGCCGCGTTGAACAGGAAATGAACGGTCATGTATTACGTAAGCAAGAGATTTGAGATCGCAGCCGCCCACAGCGTCACCACTGGGAACCATACCAAGTGCGAGGCTCTGCACGGGCACAATTATATTGTCATAGTGCATTGCAAGTCGGAGACTTTGGACGCCGACGGGATGGTGACGGATTTCACCGTGATAAAGAGGAACATCACCTCAAGGATTGACCACAGGAATCTCAATGAAGTCCTGCCGTTCAGTCCGACTGCGGAGAATCTTGCGAGATGGATATGCGAGCAGACTCCCAACTGCTACAAGGTGGAGCTCTGGGAATCGGAGAACAATAAGGCGGTCTACGAGAGATAAGGGGGAGACTAACCCCCGCAGCTGAGGCTGCGACCTGGAGCGGAGCGACCGAAGGGGGTGTGGGGAATACTTTCCCCATGCCCCACCGGGGCTGTCACGAAGTGACTGGGGGTGACATCCATATCGACTGAAGATTTCATTTCAGTCGATATCTCGCACCTATCCGGTGCGGTCCCTTACGGGACTTGTTAGTCACGCCGACGGACTTTTTAG
>CAVECU010000223.1:0-2229 GCA_963614015.1 uncultured Eubacteriales bacterium | reverse complement strand
TCGTGATCAACGGATCTGAGCGTATCATAGTGTCCCAGCTCCACAGGTCTCCGGGAGTGTTTTTCGACCAGACGCTCCACGCAAACGGCACGAAGCTGTATTCGGCGAGAATCATCCCGTTCAAGGGATCCTGGATCGAGTTCGCGACTGACATCAACAACGTGATGTACGCCTACATCGACAGGAAGAAGAAACTCCCTGTCACGACTTTGCTCAGGGCGATAGGGTATGATGCCGACAAGGATATAATTGACATATTCGGATTGGCGGAGGAAATCGAGGCCACCAAGAAGAATCTCAAGGCCAATATGGGCCGCAAGCTCGCCGCCAAGGTGCTTAAGACCTGGAATGAGGATTTTGTGGATGAGGATACGGGAGAGGTTATTCCGATCGAGCGCACGATGCCTGTTCTGGAGCGCGGCGAGATAATCGACGAAGAGACAATCCAGAAACTTGCGGATGCTGAGGTGAAGACTGTGCTTCTCCAGAAGGACGAGGCCAGCGACAGCGAATATGCGATCATCTACAACACTCTGCAGAAAGACCCGACAAATACGGAAAAGGAAGCCGTCAACTATATCTACAAGCAGTTGCGCAACTCGGAACCGCCTGATGAGGCTACGGCCAGGGATGTGATTGACAAGCTGTTCTTCTCCGAAAAGAGATATGACCTCGGCATCGTCGGAAGGTACCGTCTGAACAAGAAGCTCGGCCTGTCGACCGATCCTGCGCTCAGGGTGCTCACCAACACCGACATCATAGAGATCATCAAGTATCTCATCCAGCTCATCAACTCCAAGGCGTCCGTGGATGACATCGACCATTTGAGCAACAGGCGCGTGAGAACCGTAGGCGAGCAGCTTGCGAACCAGTTCAGCGTGGGCCTGTCCAGAATGGCGAGAACCATACGCGAGAGGATGAACGTGAGAGACAGCGAGCAGTTCAATCCGATTGACCTGATCAACTCGAAGACACTCTCTTCCGTCATCAATTCGTTCTTCGGGACGAGCCAGCTCTCGCAGTTCATGGATCAGACCAATCCGCTTGCGGAAGTGACCCACAAGCGCCGTCTGTCCGCACTCGGTCCGGGCGGTCTGTCGAGAGACAGGGCCGGATTCGAGGTCAGGGACGTGCACTATACCCACTACGGAAGGCTTTGTCCTATCGAGTCTCCTGAAGGCCCGAACATCGGTCTTATATCATCGCTCTGCGTATATGCCAAGATTGATGACCTCGGATTCATCGAGACCCCTTACCGTAAGGTGGAGGGCGGAAAAGTCGATCTGACCGCCAAGGGATGGAAGTTCATGAGCGCCGAGGAAGAGGAAGACAAGCTCGTGTCCCTCGCCAAGGTGAAGATGGATGACAGCGGAAATATCCTGGACGACAGGATTCAGTGCCGTCTTGAGGCCGACTTCCCTGTAGTCACCAAGGAAGAGGTGAACTATATGGACGTGGCTCCTAACCAGATGGCTTCCGTGGCCGCTTCGCTTATCCCGTTCCTCGAGCACGATGATGCTCACCGCGCACTCATGGGCGCGAACATGATGCGTCAGGCCGTGCCGCTTCTCAAGCCGGAGTCCCCGGTTGTGGGTACGGGCCTTGAGGAGAGGGTTTGTATCGACTCAAGGACTCAGGTCATGGCCGAGAGAAAAGGTGAGGTAGTGTATGTGGACGCAAATGAAATCCACGTCAAATATGACCGGACCGAAGATGAGAAATTCGTCAGTTTCTCTCCGGAAATCACAGTATATCACCTTCCTATATACAGAAGGACCAACCAGAGCACAACGATATGCCTCAAGCCTATCGTCAGAAAGGGCGACAGGGTGGAGCCGGGTCAGGTGATGACCGAAGGCTATGCCAGCCAGAACGGTGAGCTTGCCCTCGGACGCAACCTCATGGTGGCGTTCATGCCTTGGAAGGGTTACAACTATGAGGATGCCATCGTGCTTTCCGAGAAGATGGTGCGCTGGGATATCCTGACATCCGTGCATGTGGATGAGTTCGTCGCAGAAGTGCGCGAGACCAAGCGCGGAATGGAGGAGCTTACATCCGACATCCCTAATGTCAGCGAGGACGCCACGAGAAATCTCGATGAGGACGGAATCGTCCGTATCGGAGCTCACATCGAGCCGGGCGACATCATGGTCGGCAAGATCACCCCTAAGGGTGAGAGCGATCCTTCTCCGGAAGAGAAGCTCCTCAGGGCCATCTTCGGTGACAAGG
>CAVECU010000222.1:0-2285 GCA_963614015.1 uncultured Eubacteriales bacterium | reverse complement strand
GAGATATGAGTGCCTCACGGTCTGCTCCATTATCCCATGTCGCGCGTCCACGAGAATCACGGCGAGATCTGCCGTGGAAGCACCCGTGACCATATTCCTCGTATATTGGATATGTCCAGGAGTATCCGCTATGATGAATTTCCTCTTCGGAGTGGCGAAATATCTGTATGCTACATCTATCGTGATTCCCTGCTCACGCTCCGCCCTGAGCCCGTCCGTCAGCAACGCGAGATTCACTTCCTCGTTGCCCCGGCTCCTGGACGCCTCTTCGACAGCCTCCAGCTGATCCTCGAAAATGGACTTGGAATCATACAGAAGCCTGCCGATAAGCGTGCTTTTGCCGTCATCCACGCTGCCCGCCGTAGTGAAACGGAGCAGCTGCATATTCAGATATCCTTTTGTATTCTGTGTTTCCATAAATATTCTATTCCATTGACAGACACCTCAAACAGCCTCCGGAAGCCCTCCCGGAAAGCCACGCAAGGCATCCGCTAAAAATATCCGGCCTTCTTCCGGTCTTCCATAGCGGTCTCCGAGCGCTTGTCGTCAGCCCGTCCGCCTCTTTCGGTCACACGCGAAGACGCGATTTCATCGATTATGTCCTCCAGACTGTTGGCGTGGGACAATGTCATTCCCGTACAGGTGACATCACCGATGGTACGGCAGCGAACCTGCTTCACCTCCACCTTCTCGTCCGGCCGCCTCTGAATGATGTCAGGATCGGCTGCAAGCCACTGGCCGTCACGCAAGAACACTTTACGCTCATGAGTGTAATACAGGCACGGAAGCTCTATCCCCTCCTGATAGATATACTGCCAGACATCCATTTCGGTCCAGTTGCTTATGGGGAACACCCTGAAATGCTCTCCGGGATTTTTCATCCCGTTGTATATGTTCCAGAGCTCCGGACGCTGGTTCTTGGGATTCCATTGGCCGAACTCGTCCCTGTGGGAGAAGATTCTTTCCTTGGCCCTGGCCTTCTCCTCATCGCGTCTCGCGCCTCCGCAGGCCGCATCGAACTTGTACTCGGCGAGCGTGTCAAGCAAAGTCACGGTCTGAAGCTTGTTGCGGCTGGCATTGTATCCGGTCTCCTCCTTCACTTTGCCCGCATCGATCGAGTCCTGCACATATCCCACTATGAGATCCGCGCCGAGCTTCTTCACAAGCTCATCCCTGTATGTGATGGTCTCGGGGAAATTGTGCCCCGTATCTATATGGACGAGAGGAAAAGGTATTTTGGCAGGATAGAATGCCTTGTAAGCCAGATATGTAAGCACTATTGAATCCTTACCTCCCGAAAATAGGATGCACGGACGCTCAAACTGAGCCGCCACTTCCCTGAGTATATAGATGGACTCGGCCTCAAGCTCCTTCAGATGCGTAAGATGTTCGCTCATTTCTCAAATAATATATACGTTCTCCAAGAGATGTCCCGCCGGGCGGAACGATGTGAAATCCTGCAAATATACTAAATTTCAAGACAGCTTCAAACACCGGTCTAGCTGAACACTCCTGACAGATATTTCTTTGTAAGTTCTTCCCGAGGCTCGCCGAACACCTTGGCCGCATCCCCCGTCTCGATGACCTCGCCCAGATACAGGAACACTGCATAGTCGGCGATTCTCAACGCCTGACGCAGGGTATGGGTCACCATTATGATGGAATATTTTTCTTTAAGCTTGACAAAAAGGTCTTCCACGGTCTTGCTGGACACCGGATCCAATGCGCTTGTCGCCTCATCCGCAAGGATGAAATCCGGCTCCACGGCAAGGCTCCTCGCAAGGCACAGCCTCTGCTGCTGCCCGATGGAAAGCCTCATGGCCGAGCTCTGAAGCCTGTCTTTCACCTCATCCCAGAGACCGACCTCGGAGAGATAATGTTCCACCACATCCGCCAGTTCCTTCTTCCTGGTATGCATCCCGTGGATTCTGCAGCCGTAGGCCACATTGTCAAAAATGGACATAGGCAGAGGGCAAGGACGCTGTGGCACAAGCCCGATACGTCTGCGGAGCTCGATCAGATCGGAATATCTGGCGGTGATTATATCCTGGCCGCCTATGAAGATACTTCCGCTGACAGACACATCCTCAATGTTGTCCGTCAGCCTGTTGAGACACTTCAGAAGCGTACTCTTGCCGCACCCTGACGGGCCGACGATGCAGGTGATCTTGTTTTCCGGGAAAGTGAGATTTATATTTTTGAGTATCGGCCTCCCCTCAATGGAAAGATTGAGGTTCCTGACCGTCATCGGCTCTTTTTCTTTATTGTCGTCCATATCCCTATAG
>CAVECU010000221.1:0-2287 GCA_963614015.1 uncultured Eubacteriales bacterium | reverse complement strand
CGATGGCCTCTTCATCTTCACCGTCAGCGGAAAAGCCTATGTAATAGCAGTTCCCGCAACTCCCGCTGGACAGACTCATGAAACGCAACATCACCTGTCCCCCTCCTCGCAATATTTCTTGATCACGCTGTACGAATCCTGCACGCCGAGCTCTCCGGCGCGGGACAGGTCAATGCAGCCCTTTTCCTTGTCCTTGAGATAAATCAGGACAAGTCCCCTGTTGTAATAAGCCTCGCCCAGATACGGATACAGGCCTATAGCCTTGGTATAGTTGCCGATGGCATCCACAAAAGATGATGACAGGCACTGGAGGTTGGCGAGGTTGAAATAGATGTAAGGTATGTCCCCCACTATCTCCAGCGCCTTGTTCATATCGGAAATCGCATCCGAATAGTCATATGTGCGGCTTACCTGATCTTTCACCCGGGCCCTCGTCGTCCCCTGGTCATCCAGCGTGAGGGTCTGCACATTGCTCTCGATAGAAGATATGAAATCTATCATATCGGCCCGGAGCACACCCCGGTTCATGTAATAGAAAGCCTTGTACAGCGCCTGATACTTGTCTCCGCCATCCTTGGACAGGGCGTTGTCATAGTGGACAAGAGCGGAGTTGAACTGCTTGGCTGATATGTCGCACAATGCTTTGAGGAATTCCGTCTCCGCCCCGTCGGGGAGAGAATATACTGAAGCGGAAAGCGCATCACGCGCCCCGGATCCCATCGTATCAGCCGCCGCGATGACCACAGGTACGGCGATTCCGGCCTTGAACCTGTCCACAAGGGCGTTTTCATAACGGTTTTTCAACGCATACTGCACATTGTCACGGCTTTCCGAGAGCGCGAAGCGGAACAGCGGCTTGAGACGGATGTCTATGTCGCGGTGCTGAAGCATCTCGTCATCGAAGTCCTTCTTGGCGAATTCGGCGTCAAGCGAGAGCAATGAACTGTATTTCTTCGTAGTGTCGGCAAACGAACCGGCGGCGTCCCCGGCATTCTTGTCCCGGTACTCGCTGACTTTCCTCTGCGCGATGTCATAATCCTTCTTCGACGCGGCGGCCATCCCGAGACGGCTTTTCACATAAGAGCGGTTCATATAGGCCTTTGCGAAGTCCGGATACAACTCGATGGCCTTGTCATAGTCTTCCAGAGCGTCGCTCCACCTCTGCATCTGCACGAAGAACGCCGCCCTGTTGTAATATGCCAGCACATTGCCGGGATTGATGGCGATGACCCTGTCCATATCCTCCAGCGCATCCCCGTAGTTCCCCACCTGGGCGTTTATGAGACTCCTGTTGTAGAGAGTGAGCGCATTGCCGGGTTCATCCCTGAGGACTCTGTTCAAATCGGACATCGCCGCATTGTAATCGCTTTGTTCATAGTACATTATAGCCCTATTGAAATAAGCGAACACATTGGTAGTATCCAACTCTATGGCCTTGTCCATATCGGCGATGGCCTCGGAATATTTCTTCTGCGCCGCATACAGGCGGCCCCTGCGCACAAACCCCTCCGGCTCGAAACGGTCCAGAGATATGGCCTTGTTGTAGTCCGCAAGCGCCCTCACCGTATCCTGCAGGAAAAGATAGCTCGCCCCCCTGTTGAGATATGCGGAAGGATCCTTGGGCTCTTTCCTGATATACCTGTCGAAGTCCGAGACGGCATTCCCGAACTGCTGCGCAAGGAAATAGGTCACTCCCCTGCTGAAATACAGCCCGATATACCCCGGCCTGAGGTCTATGGCCTTCTGCAGATCGCCAAGCGCCTTGTCATAGTCGCCCGACCGGCTCTCGGTGATCGCACGATAATGGTAGCCGGAAGTAAATATCGGATTGAGCCTCACGGAGTTGTCGAAATCCTTCTGCGCTCCGCGGAGGTCTCCGAGATTGTATTTCGCAATGCCTCTGTAGAAGAATGTCCAGTAATCGGTGCTGTCGATGCGGGACAGGATGTTGAAACACTCTATCGCCCCGGAGAACTTCCCGTCGGCAAGAGCCCGTCTCCCTCTGAAGAAGAACACGTCCTTGTCATACTGGGCCCTCAAGGCGACAGAATCCGCCAGCAGAATCACCGCCGACAATATGACCGCTTTAAGAAAAAGTCTCATCCTATACCGCACACGGGTTTCTTTATTTCATCGATAATGCCTAATTTTGAGGCTTCGCAACCCATCCTGCAAAGATAGCAATTATTGTGCTCCGGCTGATAAAATGAAAGAAAAAATACTGCACATCATATTATTCGTCTGCCTTGCGGCGCAGGCATCCGCCCAGTCGGGACAAGATATCTAC
>CAVECU010000220.1:0-2322 GCA_963614015.1 uncultured Eubacteriales bacterium | reverse complement strand
GGATGTCACCCCCAGTCACTTCGTGACAGCCCCGGTGGGGCATGGGGAAAGTATTCCCCACACCCCCTTCGGTCGCTTCGCTCCGAAACCACAGAATAACCTGCGGGGGGGGTCAGTTAGCCACCTCAGAGAGGAACTTCAGACGGACAAGCCGCACTTCCATCTCCTCATAATCATCCCCAAGCTCCCGGAGCGCATCCTCGACAGAATCTGACGAGGCTTCTTCACGGAAATACCGATATATCTCGTCAACGGTATCCCTGTCAACATTCTGATCTATGTAGTAATCCAGGTCCAGACGGGTCCCGAACTCCACTATGTCTTCGATGGCGCTCATGAGAGCCGGCATATCCATCCCCTTGGCTTCCGCTATGTCCTCGAGGTCAAGCCTCCTGTCAATGCTCTGGATGATGTGGATCTTCTCCGCAGACCGGTTGGGCATGGACTTCACCACAAAATCATCGGGACGGGCTATTTCATTGTCCTCCACATATCTGGATATCAGCTCCATAAAAGGCTTGCCATATTTCCTGGCCTTGCCTTCTCCGACACCCTGGCAGGTCTTGAGCTCATCCGCCGTCATAGGATACATGATGGACATATCCTCAAGCGAGACATCGCTGAAGATCACCCACGGCTGCAAATGCAGCTTCGCGGCGACATCCTTGCGAAGGGCTTTCAGCATGGAAAGAAGCACCTGATCCCCGCCCTGTCCGGCTTTCACGGCTTTCCCCGATGCAATGTCCCCGTCGTCATCGGCATCATCTCCGTTTGTGAAAGGGCGGTCGCCGGCAAGCATCAGAGCATGCGGCTTTGCGATGAATTCACGTCCCTCATCAGTCACGCTCACGAGGCCGTAAGTATCCGTCTCCCGCCGCAGAAAATGCAGTATAATGCCTTGGTGAGCAATCATTTCCCAGAACTTCACATCGTGCGCGGCGCCGGAGCCGAAAGCCTCCAGACTGTCGTGCCCGTAGGACTTCACCAGAGCGGAAGAGACTCCCGCAAGGATATTGGCAAGATGCTCGACCTTGAAATGCTCCGGAAGAGAGTCCGCAAGCTTCAGAATCCTCCGCATATCCGCCGAAGCGTCGAACTTCGGCCTCGGATTGAGGCAGTTGTCACAGGCCCCGCAATTGCTCTCGGGATAGTCCTCGCCGAAATATCCGAGCAGCATGCGCCTGCGGCACTCTCCGGACTCGGCATAAGCCATGACCTCCATAAGAAGCTGCCGTCCGATCTCCTGTTCCGCGACGGGCTTGCCCTGCAGGAATTTGTCCAGCTTGCAGATATCCTTGTAGTTGTAATATGCGATGCAGGTCCCGCCCATGCCGTCCCGTCCGGCTCTTCCGGTCTCCTGGTAATAGCCCTCGAGGCTCCGCGGCATATCATAGTGCATCACGAAACGCACATCGGGCTTGTCGATGCCCATGCCGAAAGCGATGGTCGCCACGATGACATCCACCTCTTCCGCAAGGAAACTGTCCTGATTTGCGGTGCGGGCCTTGGCGTCCAGCCCGGCGTGGTAAGGGACGGCCTTGATCCCGTTGATGACCAGCATCTGGGCCAGTTCCTCCACCTTCTTGCGGCTGAGGCAGTAGATTATGCCGGCCTTGCCGGCATTCTGCTTGATATACTTGATGATATCCTTCGGCGCATCGACTTTGTCCCGGACTTCATAGTAGAGGTCGGGGCGGTTGAATGAGGACTTGAAGATCACGGCGTCCGTGATGCCCAGATTCTTGAGGATGTCGCTCTGCACCTTGGGAGTGGCGGTGGCGGTGAGCGCGATGACAGGGGCCCGGCCTATCTCATCGATGATGGGACGGAGCCGCCTGTATTCCGGCCTGAAATCGTGCCCCCAGTCGGAGATGCAATGGGCCTCGTCTATGGCATAGAAAGAGATGTGTATCTCCTTGAGAATGGCAATGTTCTCCTCCTTGGTCAGGCTCTCCGGAGCGACATACAGCAGCTTCGTGACACCGGAGACGAGATCCGCCCGGACTTCCGCTATCTGCGCCTTGCTCAACGACGAGTTGAGGAAATGGGCGACGCCTTCGTTGCCCGAGACGAACCCCCTGATGGCATCGACCTGATTCTTCATCAGGGCGATCAGCGGAGACACGACTATCGCAGTGCCGGGCAGGAGCAGCGCCGGCATCTGATAGCACAGCGACTTGCCTCCGCCGGTAGGCATCAGGACAAACGCATCCCGGCCGGACAGAAGATTCTTGATGATCTTCTCCTGATCCCCCTTGAATGTACTGTACCCGAAAAATTCCTTCAGCTTGGAATGTATTGCCGACGAATCTGTCATAATGC
>CAVECU010000219.1:0-2322 GCA_963614015.1 uncultured Eubacteriales bacterium | reverse complement strand
GTGACAGCCCCGGCGGGGCATGGGGAAAGTATTCCCCACACCCCCTTCGGTCGCTTCGCTCCGACCCTAATAGGGGTCGCAGCCTTAGCTGCGGGGGTTAAGGGGCCCTATAGAGGGTGATTAAAAAGTCTATAGGGCTTTTTAATCACCTTACCTATATAGATCACTCAGCGTCCTGAGCGTATTGTCCACCGGCAGAGCCGGATCATCCAGCAGGATGTCCGATATTCTGCCGGTATTTCTTTCCACGGACTCCTCCAGAAAATGCAGCTGTTCCGGGAAAGTGTAATACATCAGATCCGCGATGTCGTGGGTGTGGTCCTTGTATCTCACTATGGTATAAGGATATCCTTTCCTGTCCAGCCGCCGAGCGATCTTGGATGAGCCGAAAAGGCCGAGGTTGAACACTCGTATCGACTTGTATGTCACCACCCTGTCCGCGGTACCGTGCAGCAGCAGCTGAGGTGCCGGAGGCTCGGCATATCTGACCTTGCCCCGTGTGGAGAAAATCGCCCCGGAGAAGGAAATCACGCCCTTGTATCTGAATCCCTCCGGAAGGACGGACGCGAGCGCGGAATGGTTGCAGAGCTCATATTCAGCCTGAAGCGCAATGATGGCTCCGGCCGAGGAGCCCGCAATCACGATATTGTCCGGGCTTATGCCGAACAGGTCGGCATTTTTCACTATATAGGCCGTGGCCGCGAACATATCCTCCACACCTATCTCGATAGAATGCCGCACGGCACCTATCATCTTGAGACCCCGGGTGTCGGCGCCCTTGAGCCCGAGCCGGTAGTCTATCGAAAACACCGGATAACCGTTGTCACCAAGGAGCTTGATCCACTGCCTGTAATGTTCCTTGTCCCTCCGCCCGCCTACAAATCCGCCGCCGAAAGCGAAGATGACCGCAGGCTTCTCCCCTGCGGAGACCGCCTGCGACGGCTTGTAGAAATCCAGATACAGCGCCGAATCCCTCTGCACGAAAAGATGCGTGGATGTCGGGACGGCCTGCGGTGCGCCATCCGCCACCCATTTGTTCCCGGCCGTCATCGGCACAGACATGATGGCCAGCAGCATCACCGCAGCCACGGCACCCACGGCCCCGCGGACAATCCGGCCGGCGCCTGCAAGGCGTGCGCTCACGCTCCGCCCGCAGCTCCGCATTCCTGCATGATATGACATATCTTCCTTATTTTGGTCCTGATACCGGTTCTGTTACTCCGGCTTGTAAGAGTCCTTGAGGACAGTCGTGCGGTTGAACACCGGATGCTCCGGCGTGCTGTCCGGGTCCTTGAAATAATACCCGTCACGCTCGAACTGCACCGCTATGCCGGAATTGTCCTCCAGCAGAGCCGGCTCGGCATATCCTTTCCCCAAAACAAGAGACTGAGGATTGAGGAAATCCTTGTAGTCCTTGTCCTCAGGCACCTGGCTCATATCAGCCAGAGTGAACAGCTTGTCATACAGGCGGAGCTCCACTTCCCTGGCGTGCGACACCGACACCCAGTGGATCGTGCCCTTGACGCTTCTCCATTCGCCGCTCCCCGGACGTGTCGACGGATCGACCGTGCACTTGAGCTCGATGACATTGCCTTCGGCGTCCTTGATGACCTCATTGCACTTGATGATGTAGGTGTATTTGAGACGGACTTCCCCGTCAGGCTTCAGACGGAAGAATTTCTTCGGAGCATCCTCCATGAAGTCGGCCCTGCTGATATACAGCTCGCCGGTGAACGGCACCTTTCTGGATGCGCCTTCCGGCTCGGCAGGATTCAGCGGGCAGTCAAACCACTCCACCTTGCCGCTTTCCCAGTTGGTAATCGTCACTTTCACAGGATCTTCGACCACCATATATCTGTTTGCCCGGGCATTGAGATCCTGACGCACGCACCATTCCAGCAGCTGGATATCCATCAGCTGGTCACGCTTGGAGACGCCTATCTTGTCGCAGAACATCTTGAGAGCCTGCGGAGTATAGCCTCTTCTGCGCACTCCGCACAGAGTAGGCATGCGCGGGTCGTCCCATCCGCTCACAAGGCCTTTCTGCACGAGCTCCAGAAGCTTGCGCTTGCTCATGAGGGTATATGTGAGGTTGAGACGGGCGAATTCGTACTGATGCGACGGATATATCCCGAGAGTCTTGATGAACCAGTCGTACAGAGGCCTGTGCACATCAAATTCCAACGTGCAGATGGAATGCGTGATATGCTCGATCGAGTCGCACTGCCCGTGTGTGAAGTCATACATCGGGTAGATGCACCATTTGTCCCCCGTCCGGTGATGAGACGCGTGCTTGATCCTGTAGAGCAGCGGATCGCGGAA
>CAVECU010000218.1:0-2357 GCA_963614015.1 uncultured Eubacteriales bacterium | reverse complement strand
CCCCGTATCACGGCAGTGGCCGGACGAAGCCCTTTGGCTGAGACCTTTACGGTGATCTCTCCCGGCTCGGTGCCGCTTCGGACGATGGCGGTCATCTGACCGCTGAAAAGATGCATGTGCGGCAAGTGGAACATCTCCAGACAGGTAGGATCCCCGTTCGCGACGGCCCGGAACTCTCCCGCACCGGACACTTCCACCTTCACTTCGCGGCTGTCATCCGGGACAGGGTTGCCTTCACGGTCGGTCACGCTGACATTGATGTAGCACAAGTCCTCTCCGTCCGCCCGGACAGTGTCCGAATAAGGGGTCAGCCGCAGGGCGTAAGCCTTCCCGGCCGTGCGGACTGTCTCTTCGGCTGCGATGTTCCCCGCGCTGTCGAAGGCCACCACCTTGAGCTCGCCTTTCTGATATTTCACGTCAGGCCAGATGAGGCGGAACCTTCTCACAAGGGAGCTGTCCGATGCGATTGTCCCGGGCCGGGTCGGATCTGCGCAGACGCCTTGAGGAGCGGCTTTCTCCGCAATGCCTTGGCTCACGCCGTTCACGAACAGCTCGGCCTTGTCAAACGAGCTGTAAGCCATCACCGGGATGTTCTCGCCCTCATGGCCCGGCCAGGTCCAGTGCGGAAGCAGATGCAACGTAGGCACATCCTTGCGCCAGATGCTCCGGTAGAGCCAGTAGCGGTCCTTCGGGATTGATGCCAGATCTATTGCTCCGAACATCGAAGAATGGTTCGGCCATGCATCGGTATCGTATGGCGAAGGCTCTCCGAGATAGTCGAATCCTGTCCATACGAACTGGCCCGGCATCCAGGCATAGTCTTCATCGGCGGCGAAATCCACATCCGGGATGTTGGACCACCAGCAGGACTCCAGATCGTAGGATGATGACTGGTGATCACGGTGCTGGATGCCTTTGCGAAAGAGTGAATCGATGCCGGTGGCCCCGTACTCGGAAGGCAGATGATATACGCCTCTGGAGCTTACCGTCGATGCCGTCTCACTGCCGAGGATGATGTTCTGCGGAAGCTTTCCGTAGGCCTCGACATACCGGCGCGGCTTGTAGTTGAATCCGGGGATGTCCAGCTGTGCCGCGAATCCGTTGTTCACCACGGCGTCGAACTGGTCCATTCCGCAGGTCACGGGCCTTGTGGGGTCTTCCCTGTGGCAGATGGCCTGAAGCCCGGAGGCTGTCCTGTAGCCGTCCGCGCTCCACTGGGTCGGGACCTCATTGCCTATGCTCCACATTATGATGGAAGGGCTGTTGCGGAAGTGCCGCACGAGATTCACTATGTCCTTCTCGGCCCAGTCGGCGAAAAAGCGGTGGTAGCCGTTCTCGCACTTGGCCATGTCCCACTCGTCGAAGGTCTCGGCCATGAGCATTATGCCCATTTCGTCGCAGAGCTCCACAAGCTCTTCCGCAGGCATGTTGTGCGAAGTCCTGATGGCATCGCAGCCCATTTCTTTCAGCATCTCCAGCTGATGTCTTACCGCGGATCTGTTCACGGCCGCGCCGAGGGGGCCGAGATCGTGATGCTGGCAGACTCCGCGTATCACGCGTCTGCTGCCGTTGAGGAAGAATCCCTTGTCGGCGATGAACTCGATCGTGCGTATTCCGAACCGTGTGGATACGCTGTCGATGACGGCACCGTCCTTGAGCACTTTCGTCACGGCAGTGTACAGCGCAGGAGATTCCGGAGACCATAGGGAAGGATGGGGCAGCGTGATATTCTGTCCGGCGGCTTCACCGTGGCAGAATGCTCTCCGGTCTGTCCTGCCGGCAACCTTGTCTCCGCTGCGGTCCAGAATCGAAGTCTCGATGTCGAAAGTCTCACCTTCTCCGGCTCCCGTCAGCTCTATGGCGATCCGGATGCCGGCATACTCTTTCTCGACGTGCGGAGTGGTGACAGTCACGCCCCATACGGGGATATGGACTGACGGGGTCTCCACAAGCCTCACCTTGCGGTAGAGTCCGGCTCCGGGATACCATCTCGATGAGAAAGGACGGTTTTCCAGCAGGACTGTCACCCTGTTGGCTCCGTCGTGAAGATGGTCCGTGACATCGCAGTGGAAGGCGTTGTAGCCATAAGGCCATTCGCAGACCTTGTCTCCGTTGACGAAGACCTGAGCCTCGCTCATCGCCCCGTCAAAGAGCAGCTCGTAGCTCTTCCCCTCCCGGTTGCCGACAGTGAATACCGTCCGGTAGCAGCCTTTGCCCATATACGGTAGCCCTCCGGTACGGCCTGTCTTCTCGGTAGGTACGGTCTCGCCGTTCTGCGTCACTGCAACCGTCTGGAGATCATTGGCTTTGTCGAAAGGCCCGAAGATGGCCCAGTCGTGGGGGACACTGACCTGCTC
>CAVECU010000217.1:0-2377 GCA_963614015.1 uncultured Eubacteriales bacterium | reverse complement strand
ATTATGAGTATCTCATTTCCAGCCTCCCGGACTTGACAAGGGTCTGGAAAGGCTCGGACGGCAGCGGTGCAGATGCCATCATGACTTGGCTCAGAGACGGTTGCAGCGAGAAAGACAGACGATTGATAGACTTTCTCATGAAGGGCTGGGACGACTCCGCTCTCGATGCCGGATTCTACGGCAGCGCGGCGGCCCAGAGATGCGGATTCCTCAGGGACTATTTCAGGTTCGACCTCAACTTGAGAAACGCCAAGGTGAGGTACCTCAACAATGCCCTCGGGAGACCGCACGAGACTGACATATTTCTCGATGAAGAAGACGACACTTTCGATCTGCAGAAGGTGAATTCCGTGCTGGAGTCAGGCGACATTCTCGCACGGGAGAGAGGTCTCGACGACATCATGTGGGACAAGATCGACGAGCTGACGACATACCACTATTTCGACATCGTGACCATTCTCGGATTCATGGCCAAGCTCCACATCGCAGACCGGTGGCTGAAGCTCGATGAAGAGTCGGGACGCAAGATGTTCGCCGGTCTCGTGGAGAGCATCCGCGGCACATATACAGGCATCCGGGAGGCGGCCGACAATGCCGTCAGGTAGCGGATGGCCATTTCAAAACAGATTATAACACACATTGATATGAATACAACAGGAAAAGTAACGGGCATCGTTTCCAATCTTGTCACGGTCGAAGTCGACGGGCCGGTGGCCGAGAACGAGCTTTGCTACATCACCCTTGGGCAGACGAGGCTGATGGCCGAAGTCATCAAGGTGAAGGGCGACAGCGCTTCCGTCCAGGTCTTTGAAAGCACCAGAGGGCTGCGCGGCGGAGACAAGGTCGAGTTTGAAGGCAGGATGCTCGAGATATCACTCGGTCCGGGACTTCTGTCCGGCATCTACGACGGACTTCAGAACAACCTCGCCACGATGGAAGGCGTATTCCTCAAGCGCGGAGAATACACGGACCCTCTGGATCACGGCAAGCTCTGGGCGTTCACCCCGATAGCAAAGCCGGGGGACAAGGTGTCAGCCGCCGACTGGCTCGGAGAGGTGAAGGAAGGATGGCTGCCCCACAAGATAATGGTACCTTTCTCCTTCAAGGGCGAATACAGCGTCAAGTCCGTTGTCCCTGCGGGCGAATACAATATCGACCACACCATAGCCGTGCTCACGGATGATGAGGGGACTGAAATTCCCGTGACAATGGTCCAGAGATGGCCGGTGAAAGTGGCCGTGAAGGCATACCGCGAGAAGCCGAGGCCGAACAGGATAATGGAGACGGGAGTGAGGGTGATCGACACATTCGACCCCATAGCCGAGGGCGGCACGGGATTCATTCCGGGGCCGTTCGGATGCGGAAAGACCGTGCTTCAGCACGCAATCGCCAAGCAGGGCGACGCCGATGTCATAGTGATGGCCGCCTGCGGAGAGCGTGCCAACGAGGTCGTGGAGATCTTCACGGAATTCCCGGAGCTCATCGATCCGCATACAGGAAGACATCTCATGGAGAGGACGGTGATCATCTGCAACACTTCCAATATGCCTGTGGCAGCCCGCGAGGCTTCCGTATATACGGCCATGACCATCTGCGAATATTACCGCGCGATGGGGCTGAAATGCCTGCTTCTCGCGGACTCCACGTCCAGATGGGCGCAGGCTCTCCGCGAGATGAGCAACAGGATGGAGGAGCTCCCGGGCGCCGATGCGTTCCCGGTCGATCTCTCGGCCATCATCTCCAGCTTCTATGCACGTGCCGGCATGGTTATCCTCAACAACGGGCAAACCGGAGCCGTGACGTTCATCGGTACGGTCTCCCCTGCCGGAGGCAACCTGAAAGAGCCGGTGACAGAGTCCACCAAGAAGGCGGCGAGATGCTTCTATGCGCTTGAGCAGAACCGTGCCGACCAGAAGAGATATCCGGCCGTGAATCCGGTGGATTCCTATTCCAAATATCTGGAGTACCCGGAAATACAGAAGTTCCTCGACGATAAGATCGAAAAGGGATGGACCGGCAAGGTGACAAAAGCCAAGAACATCATCCGCCAGGGCCGCGACGCCGCAGAGCAGATCAACATCCTCGGAGATGACGGAGTGCCGATAAGCTATCACGAGACTTTCTGGAAGTCTGAGCTTTTGGACTTCGTGTTCCTGCAGCAGGACGCATTCGACGCCGTGGACAGCCTCTGTCCTCTTGAGAGACAGAAATTCATGCTGAATCTCATTCTCGACATCTGCTCCGGAAGCTTCAAGTTCGACAACTTCGAGGAGTGCCGCAATTTCTTCAAGGAAATGATCAACATCCTCCGCCAGATGAACTATTCCGAGTTCTTGAGCGAGCCTTTCGGGAAATATCACGCACAACTTAATAAACT
>CAVECU010000216.1:0-2395 GCA_963614015.1 uncultured Eubacteriales bacterium | reverse complement strand
TTCACCACCAAGAGCCTGTACAGAAGCGGCTACCCGTATATTTACCTCAACAATGTGGCACGGAGCGCCGGCGGCTCGTTCGGGAAGGATACTGAGCTTCCTCTCCGGATTTTCAATGCGCCGGAAGGCTGCCGGGTGGAGTGGTATATGGACGGCAAGAGCATAAGTACCGATGCTTCCGGCTATTACAAGCTCACCCGGTCCGGAAGGCTGAAAGCCGTGATAACCAGTGCCGACGGCTCGGAGGAAATCATAGTGAAAGACGTGAGAGTTGCGGACGAATGATGAAGAAATCGGACAGATGGAAATGAAGATTGATATTGCGATTGTCCCGGTCATGCTGGCGGTTGCCGCCGGGCTTGCCGCCTGCTCACGGGAGGCTGAGCCCGATCCTGAATTCCTTGCGGGGCCGGAGATCATCCTGCAGATAAACGGGCAGGAGAAGATAAAGTATGTGTCTGATACATACCAGCTTGGATATGGCGGAGGCGGCCGCGTCTTCCGTGTGCACAATGACGAGATGTCGGAATATTTTGTCCTTACCTGTTCGGAGCCGCCACAGACCGAAGGCCAGAGGATAAAATGTTCCCTGAAATATGCGTCCGGCGGAGAGGTAGTCAGCAAGACCGGTATGGAATTCCGTGTGGAGAAGACGGATGCGGCTTCCGGGATGGTCTGGCTGTGGGATTCCAAAAGAAAAACCGGAGTTTCCTTGATGAAGATTGACAATTGACTTTTTTTTGACTATATTTGCGCCCGCATTTGGGGAGCCGGATGCTCTCCGCAAAAAAGCACAGGCTTTTGGTGCAATGGGGTCCGGCGGACGCCGGACTGAGTAACACTTTTTAAAACATCAGAACAATGAAACATTTCGAACTGAAAGGCCAGATCCGCGAGATCGGCAACAAAGCTGTCATCAAGGCTTTCCGCAAGCAGGGTCTTGTGCCGTGCAACCTCTACGGACTCGGCATGGACAACATCGTCTTCACGGTGACGGCAAAGGATCTCAAGGAGCTTACACACACTCCTGCATCCTATATCGTTGATCTCGTCCTCGACAACGGCAAGAAATATTTTGCGGTCATCCACGAGCTGCAGTTCCATCCTATCGATGACGTATGTCTTCATGTGGATTTCCTCGCAGTGAACGAGGAGAAGCCGATCACTATCAATGTGCCTCTCAACATCACCGGACATGCAATCGGTGTTCAGGCCGGCGGTAAGTTCTACAAGCTCGTCCGCGAGCTGCGCGTATCCGCATTGATGAAGGATCTTCCTGACGAGCTCGTAGTCAATGTCAGCAAGCTTCAGATCGGCAAGAGGATCGTTGCCGGCGATCTCAAATATGACAATGTCACGGTGACTTCCCCTAAGTCGACGATCATCTGCACAGTCAAGTCTTCACGTCAGGTGGCCGCTCATATCGCATACGAAGAGGCTCTTGACGAGGCTTACGAGGAGGGCGTACATCACGAGGAAGCTCCTGCGGAGGCATCTGAGGCTCCTCAGGCATAGTCCCGAAGTCTTTGGACAGCTTCTGAAAATATCTGGAGGCGCAGCATGAATTATCTGGTAGTCGGACTTGGAAATATCGGCGCAGAATACGCCGCCACCAGACATAACATAGGTTTTATGGTATTGGATGCCCTTGCCGGGGCATCCAATGCTGTTTTTCAGACTTCCCGTTACGGCGACACCGCGACGATCTCGATCAAGGGACGGCAGATAACCCTGCTCAAGCCTTCCACTTATATGAATCTGAGCGGTAATGCGGTGCGGTATTGGGTGAACAAGATGAATCTGCCCCTTGAAAATCTGCTCGTCATCTGCGATGACCTGAACCTTCCGTTCGGCTCGATGCGGATGCGCAAGAAGGGCAGCGACGGGGGACACAACGGGCTCAAGAACATCGAGGCAATGCTCGGCACACAGGAATATGCGCGTATCCGCATAGGCATAGGCAACGATTTCAAGGCCGGCGGGCAGGTGGATTTCGTTATCGGCCGGATGCGGCCGGAAGAGCTGGAGGCGGTTCCCGGGATATGTGAAAAGGCGATGGCGGGGATAAGGGATTTTGTGATGATGGGAGCGGACAGGGCGATGAACAGTTTCAACACGGCGGGCAGGAACACTGCGGAGCCGGCGGCGAAATGATGTATGATTGCCTGATGCCCGTGGATTTTTGCCTTTTTGCTTGCAAGTTAGACTTTAAGTGTGTAAATTGCACACTGTCGGGTGTCGTAGGGGATGGAGGATATTTTGGAGATAAATCATTGTTTAACAAATAATACATCTTATCATGAAAGAACTGGTCGAGAGAATCAAGGCTGAGTATGCCGAGTTTGCAGCCAATGCTGAGGCTCAGGTCGAGAAAGGTAACAAAGCTGCCGGTGCG
>CAVECU010000215.1:0-2415 GCA_963614015.1 uncultured Eubacteriales bacterium | reverse complement strand
GGATATCCGGGACGAGACGGAGCACATTCTCATCATAGATGAGATTCAGAAGATTATGGGGTGGAGCGAAGTCGTGAAGATGGAATGGGACCGGGACACGAGGGAGAAGCGCAACCTCAAAGTCATCTTGCTCGGATCTTCTAAGCTTCTCATCCAGAAAGGTCTGGACGAGTCTCTCGAAGGCCGTTTCGAGACGATACGGATGGGATACTGGGAATGGGAGGAGATGAACACGGCTTTCGGCTTCACGATGGACGAGTATATTTATTTCGGTGGTTTCCCGGGACTTGCACCATATATCCACGACGAGGAACGTTGGCGCGCGATGATGGAGGATTCCATAGTCAATCCGATACTGACCAAAGACATATTCGAGGTGGAGGAGATCCGGAATCCCGCCCTCTTCCGTCAGGTGTTCGAAATAGCTTCAGTGTATTCCGGTCAGGAGATGTCGCTTACCAAGATGCAGGGCGTGGTGAACAGCGGGACTGTCCCTACTGTCGGATCATACCTCAACACGATGGACAAGACATTGCTGGCAAAGCCGATGCACAAATTCGAACCTTCGCTCGTGGGTCAAAAGAACTCCGTGCCCAAATTACAGGTGTACGACAGCGCCTTCAAGAACAGATACGGCACACATTCCTTCGATGAGGCCCGCCTGGATTTCACGCAATGGGGACGCCAGACAGAATCGGCCGTGGGTGCGCATCTCGCGAATCGCTCGGTTCTTGACGGTTTCGACCTGCTGTACTGGCGGACACCGGAAAAGAAAGAAGTGGATTATGTCCTGCGCAAAGGAGGGAAGGTCGTCGCCGTGGAAGTCAAGAGCGGCGCGGCAAAAGACATTTCAGGTCTTGAACTATTCAAAAAGAAATATCCGGACAGCATCTGCGAGGCAATGGTTGTAGGACCGGAAGGGCTCCCGCTTGATCTTTTCTTCAAGCTTGATCTGAAAAAGCTGTTCAGGAGCTGATTCCCAATGGCTCCGGTCCGGATAGTCGCAGCAGGCTCCGCAGGCGCCCCCGCTTAAAATCCATAATTCTCGAACACCCTCGCCCGTGCGGTCATGCAGGCTCCTATCACTCCGGCATCGTGCTTCAATGCGGAGCCGAGGAAATCCACTTTCTGGCTTACGAGCTTGAGTGAATGCTTCCTCGTCGAGAGCTCTATGGCCTTGATGAACGCAGGATCGACATCGGAGAATATCCCGCCGATAACGATCGCTTCGGGATTGAGCACATTTATGAGCATCGCCATCGCCTTCCCAAGCTCGGATGCGACCTTGTCCATCTCCTCCCACGCAAGGGGATCCTCCTTCTCCACCGCCATGATGATATCCTCTATCGTGAGATCCCTCCCCTCCTCCTTGACAATCCTGGACAGCAGCGACTCTTCCCCGGCGGCGATCCGCTCCATGATTCTCCTGTGCAGGGCCCTGCCCGACACCTCCGTCTCGAGACAGCCCTTCTTGCCGCAATGGCACAGGATATTGTTGTCATAGAGGGGGATATGGCCGAGCTCACCGGAATATCCGTCCATGCCGTAATATATCTTGCCATATATTATGATGCCCACACCCAGACCCCAGCTGAGGTTCACATACAGCATATTCTGATATTTCTGCTTGACACCGGAGATATATTCTCCGAAAGCCATCGCCTTCGAATCGTTCTCCAGATACACTTTCCTGCCGAAACGCTCCGAAAGCAGATCTGAAAGGGACACCCCCTGCATCTCCTCGAAATTGAACACGGTTGCGCTCGTGCCGTTCACGACATTGACACGGCCGGACAAGTTGAAGCATATCCCCATTATCTTGCCGCAGTCTATCTCCGTCTGCGCTCCGATGAACTCCTCGACCTTGTGGCACACATACTCCAGGCATTCGTGGGTATTGTAAAATGTGAACGTCTTGTCCGACTCGACGGCGATCATGTTGCCGCACAAATCGCTCAGACCTATGGCCAGCTCGAAGGCCTTGATATCCACGCCGAGGAAATAGCCGGAATCGGGATTGACTCCGTATCTTACCGCCTGTCGGCCCTTGGTGTGCTTCTGCACCTTGCCCAGAACGGCCACACGGCCATCTTCCTGCATGACGGATATGTATTTGTTGATGGTGGTGACGCTGTATCCCGTCAGCCTGGCAAGATCCGAAAGGAGGAAACTCCCGTGGCTCAGGGCGTAGTTGAACGTCTGACGTACAATGTCTTTGCGGATTGTCTTGAAGTCCGCTTCTTCTTTGGTCTGATCATACATGATGCAAGCAAGGTTTTGGTGGAACACTTCAATTACAAATATACGAAATAATATACACGGAATTTCACCTATTTTTTAGAAAATTTATTATTTATTAAGAAATATTTTCCATTATTGGATTTTAACGATTAATGAATTGTCGCACACCTACTT
>CAVECU010000214.1:524-2416 GCA_963614015.1 uncultured Eubacteriales bacterium | reverse complement strand
GGCTATGAGAATGGCCGATGACCTCGAACTTGATCTTGTGGAAATCAGCGCCAAGGCCGATCCTCCCGTGTGCAAGATACTTGACTATCAGAAGTATCAGTATCAGCAGAGGAAGAAAGCCAAGGAGATGAAGCAGAACTCCACGAAGATAGTGATCAAGGAGATACGCTTCGGGCCGAATACGGATGAGCACGACTTCCAGTTCAAGCTCAAGCATGCCAGGGAGTTCCTTGAAGAGGGCTCGAAAGTCAAGGCTTCCGTCTTCTTCCGCGGGCGCTCCATCCAGTTCTCCGATCAGGGCGAGAAGCTGCTGCTCAGGTTCGCCGTTGAGCTTGAAGAGTACGGACGTGCGGAGAACATGCCGCAGCTCGAGGGCAAGAGGATGATAATGATGATTGCTCCGATCAAGAAAAAAGCATGACGGTGCAGGGCCGGAAGTGAACCTCCCCGCCCTGCATAAAATATTAACAATTAATTTCTTGTAAAATGCCAAAGCTTAAGACCAACTCCGGTGCCAAAAAGCGCTTCGCACTTACCGGAACGGGTAAAATCAAGAGAAAGCACGCTTATCACAGCCACATTCTCACCAAGAAGACCAAGAAGCAGAAAAGAAATCTTGACCACTTCGCAATCCTCAACAAGGTTGATGTGAAGAGGGTTAAAGAGCTCCTGGTCATCTAGAGCCTGTCCGTGTCTTCCGGATTCGGACGGATTCTGAAATTATTAAGTGTAACTGGAATACAGTATCGGAAGAGCCGGTGTGCCGGCCACTGTATCCTAAAAAGTAAAATTTATGCCAAGATCAGTCAATTCAGTAGCCTCAAGGGCTCGCCGCAAAAAGATTCTGAAACAGACCCGCGGCTATTTTCTGTCAAGAAAGAACGTTTGGACGGTAGCGAAGAATACCTATGAAAAGGGTCTCACCTATGCCTACCGTGACCGCAAAGCCAAGAAGCGTGAGTTCCGTGCCCTGTGGATTCAGCGTATCAACGCCGCAGCCCGCCAGTACGGCATCTCATATTCCCAGTTTATGGGCAAGCTCGCAAAGCAGAATGTCGGGCTCAACCGCAAAGTTCTTGCAGACCTTGCTATGAACAATCCTAAGGCTTTCGAAGCTATCGTTAATCAGGTCAAATAGATAGCTGATGGATTGGAGGGATCTATACCATAGCAGGTGGACAAGGCTGGGCTTCTGGTCTGTTCTTTACTTGCTGTGGGTGATCTGGCTCGGAAACTATTGGTGGCTTCTCGGTCTTGCAGTCATATTCGACCATCACATCACCCGCAAGGTGAAGTGGATGTTCTGGAAAAAGGACTACAAGCCCGGTGAAAAGCGGAACGCTCTGCTCGACTGGCTCGATGCCGTAATCTTCGCAGTCGTTTTCGTGACATTCGTCAATATCTTTTTCTTCCAGGCTTTCAAGATTCCTTCGTCATCGATGGAAAGCTCCCTGCTTACCGGAGACCATCTGTTTGTAAGCAAGCTCACTTTCGGTCCGAAGCTGCCTCAGACGCCGCTGTCGATACCGTTCACGCACAATGTGATCTTCGGCAAAGAGTCATACTCGACTCTGATACGGAGCGATTACAGGAGGCTGAAAGGATTCCGCAGCGTGAGGAGAGGAGATTATGTGGTTTTCGGCTTTCCCCACGGGGATACTGTCCTGACGAGAGTGCCTGCGGAAGACTATTATGCAGTCTGCAGGTTCTACGGACGGGAATATGCCGGGAAAGCATACGGCCCGATAGTCGTCCGGCCTTCCGACAAGAAGGATCACTATGTGAAAAGATGCGTCGCCATAGCCGGCGACACCCTTTCGATAGTCGGCGGACGTGTGTACGTGAATTCTGTGGCGCAGGAAGTCTGGCCGGGGATTCAGTCGACGTACAAG
>CAVECU010000214.1:0-514 GCA_963614015.1 uncultured Eubacteriales bacterium | reverse complement strand
GATCTACGACGAGTCGCTTCCGGGCTATCCGGACATTCCGCTCACAGGGGCGATGCTCCGTGAATTGGGCAAATGTGCGAATGTCGTGGACATCGAGGAGAACGTGGACGTCTATCCTCCGGACTATCCGGACTCGTATCTGATGCTTTTCCCTTTTGTGGAGAGCTTCCGGTGGACGAGGGACAACTACGGGCCTCTCTGGATTCCGAAGGCCGGCGCGACGGTCAAGCTGTCAGTCTCCAATCTGCCTCTGTATGAGAGGATCATACGGGTGTACGAAGGCAATGAACTCACTGTCGCCGGTGACGGCCGCATATTCATTGACGGGAAGGAGACGGACGAATACACGTTCAAGCAGGATTATTACTTCATGATGGGCGACAACAGGCACAATTCTCTGGATTCCAGATATTGGGGCTTTGTCCCGGAAGACCACATCGTGGGAAGGCCGGCTCTCATCTGGCTGTCGACGGACGCTTCGAAGCGTTTCCCGTTGAACATCAGATGGCGCAGG
>CAVECU010000213.1:1842-2417 GCA_963614015.1 uncultured Eubacteriales bacterium | reverse complement strand
TCTACGTGGTTGACGGCGTCCCTATGTTCAACGGTGCCCTCGAATCATTCAACCCCAACGATATAGAGTCCATTGAAGTCCTCAAGGATGCGTCGGCCACCGCAATCTACGGTTCGAGAGGTGCCAACGGCGTTGTCCTCGTCACCACCAAGAAAGGTAAGCAGGGACAGCTGCAGGTCAGCTACGCCGGCTCCGTCACAGTGGAGAAGATGGTAGACAAGGCGGAGTGGATGACTTCCGCCGAATACATCGACTGGAGGCGCGCGGCCTACTACAATCTCAACCCTACGTCTTACCCGAGTCCCGACAGCCCTACCTACGACAACGACTACCGGATCTTCAACGGAGGAGCCGACCCTTACGCATGGAGAAACATCGCCCAAGGCTGGCTCGACGGCAACACGAAATGGGACGGCAGCCGCGTCGCCACGACCGACTGGATGGGCCTCATACTCAAGCCGGCCGTCACGCAGGAGCACACAGTCAGCGCCGCAGGAGGCACCGACCGGATGCAGAACTACCTTTCCGTCGGCTACCTGAAAAACGAAGGCACCATTCGCGGACAGGGCTATGAG
>CAVECU010000213.1:0-1832 GCA_963614015.1 uncultured Eubacteriales bacterium | reverse complement strand
ATGAGAGATTCACCCTCAAGACCAACAACGACTTCAAGCCTGTCAAGTGGCTCAACTTCGGCGCCAACATCAACGCGTCATACAGCGTGCAGAACTACGGTCTCTCCGGAGCGGGCAACTTCCAGGGCGGCAGCCAGAGCTCCGTCTACGGAGTAGCCACGCAGAACTATCCTTACGCAGTGCCATACGATGACGAGGGCAATCGCATAGAATTCCCTGGCGGAGACGACCGCGTAAAGAACCCTGTCGGGGAATGGGACTATCAGACCGACACCCGCAAGACGCTCCGCCTCCTCGGTGCCGCTTATGCGCAGCTCAATTTCGGAGACATCTGGTCTCCTCTCAAAGGACTCTCCTACCGGTTCAACTTCGGTCCCGACTTCAGTATGACGGACAGAGGCCTCTTCGTCGACGCCAAAAGCTTCAACCGCGCGGGAGCGAACTACGCCCTCAACAACAAGAGCCACAAGTTCTCCTGGACTCTCGACAATATGCTCACCTACAACCGCGAATTCGGCCGCCACGCCGTCGGAGTCACACTCCTCCAGACAGCGTCCGCCTATGAATACCGCGCGATGAATATGGATGCCGAGAACCTTCCTATCCCGGAAGCGCTGTGGAACAACATGGGCAGCGTCGCAGCCCTCCGTTCATACGGCACATCCCTGATTCAGCAGCAGCTCGAATCCTATATGGCCCGTCTCAACTATACCTTCGCCGAGCGCTATATGCTCACCGCCAGCGTGCGTACGGATGGTGCCTCGCAGCTCGCCGAAGGCCACAAGTGGGCGACCTTCCCTTCAGTAGCCCTCGGATGGAGAATCGACAAGGAGGACTTCATGCAGGGCATCTCCTGGCTTGAGCAGCTCAAGCTCCGTGCAGGATACGGCGTCACCGGCAATGCCGCCATCGACCCGTACAAGACCAAGGGAGCCATCGCGGGCCTCTACTACCCGTTCGGCAACAGCATCACACAGGGTTATATCGGATACGATCCGATGCTCAACGGCGGCTCGGCCATGAGGAATCTCCCTATGGCCAACGAGGAACTCACCTGGGAGAAGACGACGCAGTACAATGCGGGACTCGACTTCGGCTTCCTCAACGGCAGGGTCAGCGGCGTGTTCGACATATATAAGTCATACACCGACGGCCTCTTGATGCAGCAGAGCATCCCGGCCCTTCTCGGCTACACGACCACTTACAACAATATCGGAAAATCCGAGAACTTCGGATATGACATCTCCCTCAACCTCGTGCCGGTAAGGACAGGCGACTGGGAATGGACCGTCAACATCAACGCCGCCTACACGAAGAGCAAGATTGTCGAACTCTCCAACGGCAATGAAGACGATGTCAACAACGGATGGTTCATAGGGCAGCCTATCGGTGTAATCTACTCCTACGAGTCTCTCGGCCTGTGGCAGAAGTCCGATGCGGAGGAGATGGCCAGATTCAACGCGAACGGCAACAATTTCCAGGCAGGTATGGCAAGACCTAAGGACCAGGACGGCAACGACAAGATCGACGCCTACGACCGCGTCATCCTCGGCAACACCATGCCTCTCTGGACTATGGGCATCAACACCGGCGTAACATACAAAAACTGGGCTCTCGACGTGCAGCTCTATGGACGCTTCAAGTACATAGACTCCGGCGACGCCCCTTGGGTGGGAGGCCGCTACAATGTCCGCAAATACGACTACTGGACAGAGAACAACACCGGGGCCAAATACACGAAACCTATCTACAGTGAGGCCGGTGCCGACACATACTATCAGATTGTGGACATCGGCGACCGTTCATATCTCAAGATTCGCAACGTGTCCCTC
>CAVECU010000212.1:0-2432 GCA_963614015.1 uncultured Eubacteriales bacterium | reverse complement strand
GGGTCAGTTACCAGAGGATGAAGAAGATAATGCGTTCCGTCGGATTGGATGAAAACTGTTTCCGGGCTGTCCTTGTCACACATGACCACATGGATCATATCCGGAGCCTGGCCTCGTATTGCAAGCGGCTTGGAAAGCCGGTCTATGCCACGGCGGAATTGCATTCGGCATTGGCTTCCCGTTCGTTCGGGTCACCGTATATGGAGCGGTGCCGGGAGGATCTGAAATCAGAAGAGTGGAACAGGATCGGCCCGTTTGAAGTGCGATATTTCATCGTGCCTCACGATGCTACTCAGACTGTGGGATACGCCGTCAGGGCGGGGGAGAGAAAGCTCGTGATAATGACTGACTTGGGACGGATGACGGATGAGGCTCTGGACTTCGCGTCCAAGGCCGATACGGTCATCGTGGAGTCCAATTATGATACGGACATGCTTCTCTCGGGTCCATATCCGCACGAGCTCAAGATGAGGATATGTCAGGGGTACGGGCATCTCAGCAATGACGAATGTGCCGATGCCATAAGGAGGCTCTATCATCCAGGACTGCGCAACCTGTTCCTGTGTCATCTGAGCGATCACAACAACACTCCGTCTCTGGCTTATCAGTCCGCGCTTGACGCTCTGAAATCGGCCGGAGCGGGCGATGGTGAAGTCAATCTCAGGGCACTGCCCCGTCAGACGCCGTCCCCGATGATGAATCTGTAAATAAATGACTGATAACTACTAATTAAAAAGCACAATGGATATTAAGAGATCTTTGCTTGTAATCCTGTCGTTTGCTCCCGTCTTGTTCTCTTGCACAGGGTCGGGTGATTCCAAGGATGTCAAGCCTGTGAAAAATGTCATTCTGATGGTCCCTGACGGGACTTCTACAAGTGTCCTTTCCGTGGTGAGATGGCTCAGGGAGTACAACAATCCGCAGGATGCCGGGAACGCCCTCGCATTTGACCCTTACATATGCGGTCTCGTGCGGCAGTATTGCTCCGACTCACCGATCGCCGGCTCACCTGCCGCGATGTCGGCCTATATGACAGGATACCGCATGAGAAGTTCCAACCTCAGCATTTATCCGCAGGCTCACGGGAAGCAGGATCTGGTACATATCGACACAGGCAGGACATATCAGCCGCTCGCCACATCGCTTGAAGCCGCGAAGATACTGGGGGGCAAGTCAACAGGTCTTGTGGTCACGGTCAGAGCCGGTCATGCCACTCCGGCCGCAACGGCTTCTCACTGCCTGTCAAGGAATGACGACCACACAATCGTCCGTCAGATGGCGTCCAACGACATAGATGTCGTATTCGGCGGCGGCGCTCAATTCATTAAGGATGATGTGAAGACTATTCTCAAGGACAACGGCACCGAATATATAGAGAAGGACCTGGAGTCTTTCCGCTCGTTTGACGGAGACAAGGTATGGGCTCTGTTCGCTGATGACGCGATGAGTTTCGACGTCGACAGGGATCCGCTCAAGGAACCGTCCCTCAAGGAAATGACTGAAAAGGCATTGCATCTGTTGTCCCGCAACAGGAACGGATTCTTCCTGATGGTCGAGGGAAGTATGGTCGATTATGCCGCGCACAGCAATGATCCTATGGGCATAATCTCTGAGATGGAGGCGTTTGACAAGGCGGTGGCCGCTGCCATCGAGTTCGCGAGGAAAGACGGCAACACCACGGTGATCGTAGTGCCGGACCACGGCAATTCGGGAATGACGATAGGGGACAGAAATTACAATAACTACAGCAACAAGGGGCTCGATTCCGCATTTCTGATGCTGCCGGAGTACAAGGGTACGTCCTATGCTCTTGCCGAGACCATCCGTACCTGTCCTGTCTCCGAAATCCGTGCGATTTTCAAGGACAAGACGGGCATAGACCTCACTGACGGCGAGGAGAAAGCCATACTCCGCACCAGAGGCATTGTGGAGCAGGACTATATGCAGGTGTCTTATTCGCAGAACTGCATGAGCGTGGTGACAGCCATCCTCAACGCCCATACGCACATCGGCTATGTCAGCGGCGGGCACACTTGCGAAGATGTGTTCCTGGCTGTCTATAATCCTTATGGGCAGGTGCCTTCGGGCGTCATTGACGGTGTGGAGCTGTCAGACTATATCTGCGCCTGCCTCGGCCTGCCTGAGACGCTGGATGACCTCACTTCAGACATATATGTCCGTCATGACATCCTGCTGAAAGGACACGACTACGCGGTCAAAGGCGCTGACGGCTCCGATGAGCCCGGCAAGGATCCTGTCCTGGTGATAGACGGAGGCAAGGTGACTGTTCCTGCCAATAGGTCTTATGCGGTGAAAGGAGATGAGAGAATCCCTCTCGGCAGCGTTTCGGTGTATGTGCCGAAAAACGGAATGTTCTATATCTCAAAGAATCTTGGCAAGATTCTTTGAGATAAGAGTGAGACTAAAAAGTC
>CAVECU010000211.1:0-2434 GCA_963614015.1 uncultured Eubacteriales bacterium | reverse complement strand
CCATATCCCGCCTCTCATCGTGCGTGCGTCATGCGCGGACTGATGACCGGGGCATTTCATTCTCATCCGGAACGTGACATCGGATCGCTTTACTGCACGGGCATCCGGATGCGGATAACAAAAAAATTCGTATATTTGCGCCGCCCTCGGGAGGGGAGGAGCGGGAAGCGGTGCGGGATCCGGAGCGATGCTCCTACGGCATTGACAGATTGACGATTAGTATTACTTACATTTTAATATTTTTACATTATGGAAGATTTCGAAATCTTGCAAATCAGCGGAAGGGAGATTCTTGATTCGAGAGGAAATCCTACTATTGAGGCTGAAGTGATCCTCGCATCAGGCGTTGTCGGAACAGCATCGGTTCCGTCAGGTGCATCTACAGGTGAGAATGAGGCTATCGAGCTTCGTGACGGGGATGCAGCCCGCTACTGTGGAAAGGGTGTCCTGAAAGCTGTAAAGAATATCAATGAAGTCATCGCTCCTGCCATCGTGGGCATGTCCTGCTTCGAGCAGAGGGCTATCGATGAGGCGATGATCGCTCTTGACGGTACCAAGAACAAGGCGAAACTCGGTGCAAACGCCATCCTCGGTGTTTCTCTCGCTGTCGCAAAGGCTGCCGCAAACTATCTTGGCCAGCCTCTCTACAAATACCTCGGCGGTCCTAATGCGTATGTGCTCCCTGTCCCTATGATGAACATCATCAACGGCGGTGCGCACTCTGACGCCCCTATCGCTTTCCAGGAGTTCATGATCCGTCCTGTCGGCGCCGCAAACATCGCCGAGGGCGTAAGAATGGGCGCGGAGGTGTTCCACGCTCTTCAGAAAGTGCTCAAAGGCCGCGGACTTTCTACGGCTGTGGGTGACGAAGGCGGTTTCGCTCCGAAGCTCAACGGCATCGACGACGCTCTCGACTGCATCATGGAAGCCATCAAGAAGGCAGGTTACGAGCCTGGCAAGGACGTGACTATCGCTATGGACTGCGCCGCTTCAGAGTTCTCTGTCAAGGAAGGCGACAAGTTCTTCTATGACTACAAGCAGCTCAAGACAGGCATGCCAAAGGATCCTAACGGAAAGAAGCTCTCCGACGATGAGCAGATCGCATATCTGGAGGCTCTTGTGAACAAATACCCTATCGACTCTATCGAGGACGGTCTCGATGAGAATGACTGGGAAGGTTGGGTCAAGCTCACCAAAGTCCTTGGCGGCAAGTGCCAGCTTGTGGGCGATGACCTCTTCGTTACCAATGTCAAGTATCTTGAAAACGGTATCAAGAAGGGAGCTGCGAACTCTATCCTCATCAAAGTCAATCAGATAGGTTCTCTTACCGAGACTCTTGACGCTATCGAGATGGCTCACAGGAACGGCTACACCACCGTGACTTCACACCGTTCCGGCGAGACTGAGGACACGACCATCGCCGACATCGCAGTCGCAACCAACAGCGGCCAGATCAAGACCGGTTCTCTCAGCCGTACAGACCGTATCGCCAAATACAACCGTCTCATGAAGATCGAGATGGAGCTTGGAGAGACTGCCGCTTACGGATACAAGAAGATCAAATAATCCCTTCCGGGGATACTGTCCATAAAGGCGGCTGCCGGATTCCGTATGGGTCGAAAGATTGCATCCGGTAGAGCGCAGGCCTTTTAAAGAGGATGGCCATGAAGTCTGACGGACTTTTTGGCTGTCCTTTGTCTTTTTTAAAAAAGACGGAAAAATGAGGCGAATTTGGGATAATTCTATCCATTATTGGTATAAAGGTCGATTTTTGCTTGAAATGGTATGAATTTTTCATAATTTAGCAGGTCACAAAAACAGCTTCTTGATATGCCGGATATTAAAGGACATATTTCACAGATAATCGGCCCGGTGGTCGATGTCCATTTCGACTTGAACGGGGAAGATGCCGCAGCCGGGCTTCCGCAGATTCACGATGCGCTCGTCATAGAGAAAGAAGACGGACGCGAGCTTGTGGTGGAAGTTCAGCAGCACATAGGCGAAGACACGGTCCGCACCGTGGCTATGGACTCGACGGACGGACTGCGCAGAGGGTTGGAAGTCAGGAACACGGCCAGACCTATCGCGATGCCTGTCGGCCCGCAGATCCGAGGACGTGTAATGAATGTCGTCGGGGACACCATAGACGGAATGTCGGAGCTGGACAAGACCGGCGGACTGCCGATTCACAGGGAACCCCCGAAGTTTGAGGATCTTGCCACATCGCAGGAAGTCCTCTATACCGGGATCAAAGTCATTGACCTTCTGGAGCCGTATCTCAAGGGCGGCAAGATCGGCCTTTTCGGAGGCGCCGGCGTGGGCAAGACGGTGCTCATCAAGGAGCTCATAAACAATATTGCCAAGAAGCACAACGGATTTTCGATATGCGCCGGAGTGGGAGAGAGGACGAGGGAAGGCAACGACCTGCTCCGCG
>CAVECU010000210.1:0-2459 GCA_963614015.1 uncultured Eubacteriales bacterium | reverse complement strand
TCCTGCTTGTATGAAGTATCCTGCTCCTCATCCACTATGACGAGCCCCAGATCGTGATGCGGCAGAAACAGCGACGAGCGTGTCCCTATCACCACATAAGGGCCGGAGCCGACTGCGGACGCGATAGCTCTGCGGGCGCCGGGAGTCTCCTTGGAATGGAAGGCGAGAAGTCTCTGCCCGAACACCTTGCGGAGCCTGTCTTCTATCTGCCGGCTGACGGCGATCTCCGGGACCAGATACAGCACGTTCCGCCCCCTGGCCACAGTCTCCTGCGCAAGAGACATATAGATCTCAGTCTTACCGGAACCTGTGACTCCGTGCAGCAGGACAGGCTTCCCTCCCGCAAAGAATTCCTTTATCTGCGAGACCGCCTCTTTCTGCGCGGCGCTCAGGGCAAATGTCTCCGCGGCTTGAGCTTCAGCACCGGCGGTTGAGGCATTGTCCGAGCTTCCGGCATCAGCATCGGCTCCGGCGGCATTGCCGGGGCCTCTTCCCGCAGACAGAGCCGCCAGCGCCGCCCCGGCCGCCGCCATCCCCGCATTCAGGGCCGAAATATCCCTCTCAAGAGCCTCTTTCACAGAGTCTTTCCTCGCACGCCGCAGCAGATCACGCTTTCTTTCAAGTCTTGCGGAAAGCCGGTCTTTCCTCTCCGACAGCGTGGAAATCTTCTTTTCAAGAGACAGGGCGGCCCTCTCCGCAGCCCTTGCGCCCGCGATCTCCCCGTCTATCTTTCCGGACGGGTAAGCGGCCTTATAGACTTCGCCTATGGTGCACAGATAATATCCGGACACGAATCGCCACAGATCCAGCTCCCCCCTCGTCACGGGACGGAGCCCCCGCTCCACGGCGATTATCGGCTGTATCCTGCCGGGATCCACATCCGGATGCACCTCCACCCCGGATACGACCCCGGAATAGGTCTTCCCGGAGAATCTCACCCTCACCCTGTCCCCCTCCGCGACCGGCTCCGATGCCTTGTAGCACGGCTCCCAGGCTATCTTGAGAGGAAGTATCACCGATATATAGGTATCCATATTCAGAATCTGTTTTGAGGTGATTCCAATGCATCAGGAAGCACACAGAGTCAGCACTCAAATCACCCCTGATCCTATCATCTCGTCCCGGTCATACCACACGGCGAACTGCCCGGGGGTTATTCCGCGCTGCGGCTCCTCGAACAGGATGAACAGCCCGGCCTCCCGCATCACCAGCAGGGCATCCTGCAGCGGCTGACGATATCTGATCCGCACCCTGTATCTCCGCATCTGTCCGGGATTCATCCTGAGATCTTCCCTTATCCAATGGATTTCATCCGAGGGGATCATCAGGCAGCGCCGTGACAGCCCCTTGTGCCTGTGCCCCTCGCCCACATAGATTATATTCCTGTCAATGTCGGTGGAAATGACGAACAGCGACTCTTTGTGGCCTCCGATATTGAGACCTTTGCGCTGTCCGATGGTGTAGAACTGAGCCCCTTCGTGCCTGCCCGCCACGGCGCCGAAAGGATTCGGCTTGTTTCTGGTCTTCCTCACGTGGTGACGGCCGGAACGGTATGTCTCAGTCTCGAAGACAATGGACTCGTAAGTCACGGGCTGAGAGAGCCTTATAAGCTGCCCGTCAGACAGGCCGCGCACCTTGCCGAGGTCATACACCGAGGCGCGGAGGCATCCGCCCTCATACTCCCCCGCCTGCGTACGTGCCGACTTGTCATCGGAGATATAGCCGCTTATCATATTCGCTCCGGCATCAGCCCCCGACACAAGGATATCCCGCACGGTATCACAAAGATACCGATACTGCGGGGAGCTGTCATAGAATGCGTCATACACCTCTACGACATCCCCTTCCACGGACTTGAGCTTCTGCTGCAGGAACACCGGCAGATCCACTTTCCCCACGAAACATATCCCCTGCGAGTCTTTCTTGTCGGCAGACGGCAGATCGGCCTCCGCCGCGATACGGCGCACTTCGCCCTTGCACAGATCCCCTATCGGAAACATCGCCTTGGAGAGCTGGGCCTGAGTCAGCTGGCACAGAAAATAGCTCTGGTCCTTGTCCGGGTCTGTCCCGGCCAATATCCGGTTCACCGGCGCTCCGTCAAGAAGCAGAGGCTTACCGCCGCTGTAGGGAGCCTGTTCCTTGCGGCAATAATGCCCTGTCGCGACCATGTCTGCGCCGAGCTTCTCCGCTGCCTTCAGGAAGGCGTCAAACTTTATCTCCCGGTTGCACAGCACATCGGGATTGGGCGTGCGCCCCTTGGAATATTCATCGAACATATAGTCCACGACCCTTCGGCGGTACTCCCCGCTCAGGTCGATGAAATAGAACGGAATGCCTATCTTCCTGGCCACCATTTCGGCCACGAACTTGTCCTCCTCCCATTCGCAGTCGCCGTGAAGCGTCCCTTCGGTGTCATGCCAGTTCTGCATGAACATCGCGAACACGTCATACCCCTGCCG
>CAVECU010000209.1:0-2471 GCA_963614015.1 uncultured Eubacteriales bacterium | reverse complement strand
CGTATCCCCTTCCTTTCTGCAGGAAAAGGTCAATTCTTACCGCCCTGGTGACAAGACTGTCGTGACAGTCATCCGTGATGGGGAGAAGAAGACATTGGAGGTGACATTCCAGGGAACGGCATCCGAGACAGGTACTGTCGATTTCGACGGCTCGGTGGCATTCTATGGCGCCAAGCTGAAGACCGCTGAGAAAGACAAGCTGGCTCAGCTCGGTTTGAAGGCCGGCGTGGAGATAGTTTCGGCAGGCACCGGCAAAGTCCGGGAAGCCGGCGTGAATGACGGATTCATCATCTTGTATGTCAATGACCAGCCTGTACGCACCCCTGAAGAAGTGGTTAACATAGCCGGAAAGGCGAAGAGGTCGGTCTATATCGAGGGTGTCACCCCGTCGGGCAGAGCAGGATATTTCGCTTTCGGCAAAGAATGAAATTGCCCGATGAGACAACTGAAGATTACAAAATCCATTACAAACCGCGAAAGCGCCTCGCTTGACAAATATCTGCAGGAGATAGGCCGTGAGGAACTCGTCTCCCCGGAAGAGGAGGTGGAGCTTGCCCAGAGGATAAGAAAGGGTGATCAGAAAGCGTTGGAAAAGCTGACGAAAGCCAATCTGCGGTTCGTCGTTTCCGTCGCCAAGCAGTATCAGAACCAGGGGCTCAGCCTGCCCGACCTCATCAACGAGGGTAATCTCGGGCTGATCAAGGCCGCCGAGAAGTTCGATGAGACGAGAGGATTCAAGTTCATATCCTATGCGGTGTGGTGGATCCGCCAGTCCATACTTCAGGCTCTTGCCGAGCAGTCCAGGATCGTGCGGCTTCCGCTCAACCAGGTGGGCTCGCTCAACAAGATAAACAAGGCCCTTTCCAAGTTCGAGCAGGAAAATGAGCGTCAGCCTTCGAGCGAGGAGCTCTCGGAGATGATAGATGTCCCGAAGGACAAGATTTCGGATACTTTGAGAGTGTCCGGGCGGCACGTGTCCGTGGACGCTCCTTTTGTGGAGGGCGAGGACAACAGCCTTCTGGATGTCCTTCCCAACGATGACTCTCCGAGTGCGGACAGGGGGCTGGTGAATGAATCCCTCAATACCGAGATAGAACGCGCCCTTTCCACATTGTCCGGAAGGGAGCGTGAGATCATCAAGTCGTTCTTCGGCATCGGCTGCCAGGAGATGACGCTTGAGGAGATCGGCGAGAGATTCGGGCTGACCAGGGAGAGAGTTCGCCAGATCAAGGAGAAGGCCATAAGAAGGCTCAAGAGCCCGTCGAGAAGCAAGCTCCTGAAAGGATATCTCGGATAGACGAGAGGACAGCAGTGTTGGATTTTGACTTTATTTGCCGATGACACCGGAAGCATTTATACAGAACAAGGCCGCGGAGGCCATCAAAAGCATATATGGGGCCGAAGTAGGAGCCGAATCGCTCCAGATCCAGGTCACGAGAAAAGAATTCGAAGGCGACTATACTCTGGTCGTCTTTCCTCTTCTGCGCATATCCCACAGCTCGCCGGAGAATACCGGCAATGCCGTAGGGGAGTGGCTGAAAGCGAATGTCCCGGAGGTCTCGGGATACAACAGCGTCAAGGGATTTCTCAACATCGTCCTTTCGCCGCTGTATTGGAATGAGCTTTTTGCGGAGATCGTTTCCGATGCCGGGTTCGGCATGCTTCCGTCCACGGGCAGGAACGTGATGGTGGAGTTCTCGTCTCCGAATACCAACAAGCCTCTGCATCTGGGCCATATACGCAACAATCTTCTCGGAGATTCCGTGTCGAGGCTTCTGAAAGCCTGCGGCAACAACGTGACGAAGGTCACGCTGGTCAACGACAGGGGTGTGCACATCTGCAAGTCGATGCTCGCATGGCTGAAAGTGGGCGGCGGACAGACTCCGGAGACTTCCGGCAAGAAGGGCGACCATCTTGTGGGGGACTGCTATGTGGCGTTCAACAACATCTACAAGGCTGAGGTTGACTCTCTTGTGGCCTCCGGCATGTCCAGGGAGGAAGCGGAGAAAGAGGCTCCGTCCCTCAAGGAAGCTCATGAGATGCTCGTGAAATGGGAAAGCGGCGACAAGGAAGTCCGTGACCTGTGGAAGAAGATGAACGGATGGGTGATGGAGGGATTTGATCAGACATACAAGGCTCTCGGGATCTCGTTCGACAAGACATATTTCGAGTCGGACACCTATCTGCTCGGAAAGGAACTGGTGCGTAAAGGACTGGATATGGGAGTGTTCGTCAAAGATCCTGACGGCTCCGTGTGGTGCGATCTCACGGCCGACGGTCTGGACCGCAAGCTGCTTCTGCGCAGCGACGGCACTTCGGTGTATATGACCCAGGACCTCGGCACGGCGGAGCGCAGATTCAGCGAATACAATCTGGATGAGCACGTCTATGTCGTAGGCAATGAGCAGAACTATCATTTCCAGGTGCTCAAGCTCATATTGAAGAAGCTCGGATTCGGGTGGGCCGATGAC
>CAVECU010000208.1:0-2490 GCA_963614015.1 uncultured Eubacteriales bacterium | reverse complement strand
AGGCTGCCCTCGCTCTTATGAAGGACTTCAAGGAGTTCAGAAAAGCATCAGTTGAGGCAAGCAAATAATTGCCTGCTGAACAGAGGATTATTATCAAGATGACCAAGAAGTCGGTTTGACTTTGCGGTCATCTTGATTTTTTTTTGCAATTCCGTGCAACATTTGCGACGCGGGTTGCATCTATGTGATAGGTTTAGGTTTTAGTACACATTTAGAGGTCGGAAAGTCGTGATGGCTCTCCGGCCTCTGGTTTTTATTTGCCCCCTCCCGTCCCCAAAAAATTATTTCGATAACAATTTCCAAAACACTAAATTTGCAGGCTGTGACATTTGCGGCCCGCCTGCGGATATCGTCCATAGGCGGGCAGATGTCCGGTGAAGAAACAATTCAATGAAACAGATACTATTATGAGAAAGAAAATCGTTGCCGGCAACTGGAAGATGAATACTACCGTTCCGGAAGGTGTAGAGCTTGCAAAAGCTGTGGTTGAAAAGTCAGCTCAGGTTCCGGCCGGAGTAGGACTCATCATCGCGACTCCGTTCACGCATCTCGTTCCTGTCGCTGATGCAGTAAAAGGCTCAAAGGTGGAGCTTTCCGCAGAGAACTGCGCGGACAAGGAGAAAGGTGCATACACGGGCGAGGTCTCAGCGGCCATGATAGCTTCGGCAGGATGCAAATATACCATCCTCGGCCATTCCGAGAGGAGACAGTATTACGGTGAGACCGACGCTACTCTCGTGGACAAGGTGGCTCTTGCGCTTGCAAACGGTCTGGGAGTGATCTTCTGCGTAGGCGAGAACCTGGAGCAGAGGGAAGCGGGCAAGCATTTCGAAGTCGTTACGGATCAGATCAAGAATGTGCTTTTCGGCCTTTCCGAGGCTCAGATGTCCAAGATCATCGTGGCTTACGAGCCTGTATGGGCTATCGGGACGGGCAAGACAGCAACGGCGGAACAGGCTCAGGAAATCCACGCCTGCATCCGCAAAGTGCTTGCTGACAAATTCGGTGCGAAGGTAGCTGACGACACGACGATTCTCTACGGCGGCAGTTGCAAGCCTTCAAATGCCAAGGAACTGTTCGCCTGCCCGGACATCGACGGCGGCCTTATCGGCGGCGCGGCTCTGAAAGCTGATGATTTCATCCAGATAGCACTTTCATTCTAAGCATATTCCAATCAGATGGCAGAGAAAGTCATATTGACCGGCGACAGGCCTACAGGCAAGCTTCACCTCGGGCATTATGTCGGCTCGCTCAGGCGCAGGGTCGAGCTTCAGAATCAGGGCGACTTTGATAAGATGTTTGTCTTTATCGCTGATGCACAGGCTCTTACCGACAATGCCGACAATCCCGAGAAAGTCCGCCAGAACATAATAGAAGTTGCGCTCGACTATCTTTCATGCGGAATCGACCCTGACAGATGCACGCTGTTCATCCAGTCGATGATCCCGGAACTTACCGAGCTCACATTCTATTATATGAATCTTGTGACGGTGTCCAGGCTCCAGAGGAATCCTACCGTGAAGTCGGAGATCCAGATGAGGGAGTTCGAGAACTCGTTGCCGGTGGGCTTTCTCTGCTATCCTGTAAGTCAGGCGGCCGACATCACGGCGTTCAAGGGCACGATTGTCCCGGCGGGTGAAGACCAGGAGCCGATGCTGGAGCAGACGAGAGAGATCGTCCGCAAGTTCAACAGCATCTACGGCGAAGTTCTGGTGGAGCCTCAGATACTTCTCCCGGAGAACAACGTCTGTCTGCGTCTGCCCGGTACTGACGGGAAGGCGAAGATGAGCAAGTCGCTCGGAAACTGCATCTATCTATCCGATACTCCGGAAGATGTGAAGAAAAAGGTGATGAGCATGTTCACTGATCCGGGCCATCTCAAGGTGAGTGACCCCGGCAAGGTGGAGGGCAACACCGTATTCACATATCTTGACGCGTTCTCGAGCGCGGAGCATTTTGCGGCGTATGCTCCCGAATATTCCTGCCTGCAGGAAATGAAAGAGCACTATATGCGCGGCGGACTCGGTGACGTGAAGGTCAAGAAGCTGCTGCTCAGTGTGCTGGAGGAGACGCTTGCTCCTATCAGGGAGAGAAGAAAGGAGTTCGAGAAAGATATTCCGGCCGTGTTCGAGATGCTCAGAAAGGGCACTGAAAAGGCCCGCGAAACTGCGGCCGCCACATTGGCCGAGGTGCGCAATGCTATGCGCATCAATTATTTCGATGATGCACAGCTGATCGAGGAGCAATCCCGAAAATATAATGGATAGGGGTCGCAGCTTCAGTCTTCTTCCTCTTCGAAGCCCAGCTCATCCCACATATGCTCGATCGTGCGCCGATCCTTTTTGGTAGGACGCCCGGCACCGCGATCCCGCTTCACGAAGAATGTCTCCACGGGAGCCTTGAGCTTGTCAAGTTCCTCCTGTGGAGTCATGTTTTCAGCATATTGAGGCACAAGCGCCGCTCCGACCCTGCTTCCTGGCAGAGCCGTGA
>CAVECU010000207.1:0-2498 GCA_963614015.1 uncultured Eubacteriales bacterium | reverse complement strand
TGTATTTGATGCAGGCTCCCAGCACCATCAGCGACGCCGAGAGCATTCCGGTGAAGCGGACGCCCATCTTGTCAAGTATGATGCCTGCGAATATCAGGAAGAAGCAGAATACGTTCAGAAAGTATTCCGAGGCCGCATAAGTGCCGAAGACAGTGCTGTTCCATCCCCTTGAGCTCTCCACAAGCGATTTGAGCGGGGACATCACGTCCACGAACATGTAGCCGAAGAACATCATGAGCGCTATCAGCACCAGGACAGACCATCGTGCCAGCGGACTGTCGTTCATCAATTTCTGTACATTAGTCATATCGGATGAATATTTATATTCCGTCAAATTCCGGTCATATTCCGGCAAAACGGCCTGCAAGTTATCTAATAATTCATAAAATCGCAAAGCCCCGCACCCCTCCGGGATTCTTGTGAGTCTATGATATTTTTCCTACCTTGCGCAGGTTGTGCCCGCACCGGCAGGACGGCGGCGCGCGGCGGTTAGTTGTCAGGAAGAAATGCTGGAAAATATAAACGGACCGGAAGATATCAGGCAGATGGATTCCGCACAGCTCAAGCAGCTTTGCGGCGAGTTGAGGAGATATATCATAGAATGTTGCTCGGAAAATCCCGGACATCTCGGCTCCAGTCTCGGAGCAGTGGAGCTGATTGTGGCTCTGCACTATGTGTTCAACACTCCCGAAGACAAGATAGTGTTCGACGTCGGGCATCAGGCTTATGCCCACAAGATTCTGACGGGACGACGGGAGGCATTCCGCAGGAACAGGATGAAAGACGGGATCAGCGGCTTCCCCAAGCGGGACGAAAGCATCTATGACCCGTTCGGGGCCGGACATTCGTCCACATCCATCTCGGCGGCGCTGGGCCTTGCCTGCGCGGCGAGGATGAAAGGCTCGGACGAGAAGGTTGTGGCTCTGATCGGGGACGGGGCGTTGACGGGAGGTCTCGCCCTCGAAGGCCTTAACAACGCCGGTGCCGGCAAGAGTGACATCCTCATCATTCTCAACGACAACAATATCTCCATCGACAAGAACATCGGCGGACTCCACAATTATCTCATGCACATCACCACCGACCCCACCTATATGAAGATCAAGGACAAGATCTGGCATGGCATAGGCGAGGGGCGGTTCAGGGACAGCATGCAGCACCTCGTCAGGACGACCAAGTCTTCGCTTATGGCGGAACCTTCCGGAGCGCTGTTCGAGGCTCTGGGCTTCAGGTATTTCGGCCCTGTGGACGGCAACGACATAGAGACTCTTGTCAAGATGCTCGGCCGGCTCAGGAGCCTGCACGGACCGAGGATTCTGCATACAATCACCCGCAAGGGCAAGGGATTCGCCCCCGCAGAGGCTGACCCCACCGTCTGGCATGCTCCCGGCAGATTCGACCCCGTCACCGGAGAAAGGCCGGCCGCCTCCCGCAAAGCTGACCGGTATCAGGATGTTTTCGGGGCGGTGCTGCTCGAACTGGCGCGATCTGACAAGCGCATAATCGGGATTACGCCCGCGATGGCCACGGGAAGCGGCATGCGGGATTTCGCAAGGGAACTGCCAGAGCAGTTCGTGGATGTGGGCATCGAAGAGGAGCATGCGGTCACGTTCTCGGCCGGGCTGGCTGCAGGCGGGATGAAGCCCGTATGCAACATCTATTCGTCGTTCTCACAGAGGGCCTATGACGAGATCATCCACGATGTGGCTCTTCAGAATCTGCCTGTCGTGTTGTGCTTTGACCGGGCCGGACTTGTGGGGGAGGACGGGCCTACGCACAACGGATGTTTCGATCTGGCGGCATACAGACCCGTGCCGAACGCCGTAATGTCGGCTCCTCGTGATGAAACGGAGCTGAAGATGCTGCTCTACACGGCGCTGCATCAGGACGGCGGCCCGTTCATAATAAGGTATCCGAGAGGCTGCGGAGAGGGGAGCGACTGGAGAAGCGCGGAGTATCGTCTCCTTCCTCCCGGGAAGGGCGAGATGCTGCAGGACGGAAGCGGTCTTGCGATAGTGGCTCTGGGCCCGGAGTCCTGCCGGGCGGCGGAAGCTGCGCAGCAGGTATATGACCGCATCGGGGTGAGACCTGCCGTATATGATATGAGGTACTTGAAGCCCCTGGATATGTCCCTGCTGCGGGATGCCGCAGGCAAAGGGATGATACTCACCGCGGAAGACGGCTGTATGAAAGGCGGGCTTTACGGGGCTGTGACCGAGGCTCTGGCGGAGATGGGGATCCGGATTCCCGTCGGCGGCGTAGGAATACCCGACAGATACATAGCTCAGGACAAGCAGGATGCGCAGCGTGCCGAATGCGGTCTGGACAGCGCGGGAATAGCCGGCGCGGCTGTGGAAATGCTGGAAAGAGGAGAAAAAAATCAAAAAGTTTTGGAGAATCAGAATTAATACCTATCTTTGCATTCCCTTACGATGAGGGGGACATTGCCGATGTAGCTCAGTTGGCTAGAGCACGTGATTTGTAATCTCGGGGTCGTG
>CAVECU010000206.1:0-2515 GCA_963614015.1 uncultured Eubacteriales bacterium | reverse complement strand
GAGGTGGTGTCCCAGTTGAAGACATATTTTTTGTCGCCTATCGGGAGCGTGATTTCAATGGAATCCGCTCCCTTTTTGTATTTGGCATAGGCGTGTCCCTCAATGGCATGTCCTGGCTGGATGATGTGGTCTTCGAGATAGCCGATGCAGCTGCGCTCGATCCGCGCACAATCGCGGCCGTGACCAGCGTGACGAACAGTGTGTCGATCCCGATCCCGATTCCGATGGTCTTGACGGCTTTTCTGGCACCGGTTGATAGAATTCTTTTTCCGGCGATGATCCGGCAAATTTGCATAATATAGACTAAATCAGTATATTTGGTTTACGGATGCGGCTTGTCCACATCCTAATATATCAGCGAAAGTGTTTTTCGCCTGCCCGTTCGAAAATCTGGACAATTTTCCATTAGCAAGGGCTCGGTCGTTAACACTCCGCCTGTCTCAATGATTATGCTGTCGGTGGGCTTCTGCTCATTTGTACTCCATATCGAGCGGGTGTGGAGTACGATTGCTTCTTCTTGCTAGCGTTTGTCCAGAACGTCGAACGGAGTTGCGAAAACGGCTTCACACTTTTGGTATGTGAAAACCCGCAGATTTGGAGGCCGTCTGCACATTCGGTAAGAGTTTATTGAGAATCTACATTCTATTCTAAAAAAGTCAAGGAACTGCCGATGTTTTGCAGTTTCTCCCATTATTATTGCCCCGATTTCAAACAACACATTTAACATTAATACTTATGAATTACAATTCTACAAGAACCGCAGCCGGGCAGGTTATGCCGCTGCTTATGGGATGCACGATGCCGCAGGCTATCGAGGTAGAGCAGATGGAAGAAAAAATCATCTATGATCCGATGACGCAGAAAGTTGTGATGAATATGCGAACAATTGGAACGAGATGTCTGAAAATTCGTTCGACAATAAAAATTGTGAGGCATACACAGAAATGCTCCACTGACAAAAAGAATGAAATCGATGACCAAAAGTCTGTCAGATGATTCTCATTTTCACCAATAAGGAAGACGCCCACCCCAATCCAGTCATTGACATCTTGACGGAGCGGAGAGTGCCGTTCTTCCGACTGAACACGGAGTCCCTGCTTACGGACTATTCGCTGGACTGGTGGAAGGACGGCGGGGGCATCGACTTTGAGATCACGGATCCGGCAAACGGCAAGCAGTGCAGAGGATCCCGGATAAAAGCCATCTGGGACCGACGTCCCGAAGTCCCGTCCTCGCTTCCGCTGAAAAACACGAAAGAGATAGATGTACACAATCTTAAGGAGGCCCACGGCTTCCTGTCATTCTTACGGTACTATCTGAAGGACGTCCCGTCCATCGGAAGCATAGTCGGAGACAGGGTGGCGGCTTCCAAGATGCTCCAGTACCGTTATGCTTATGGAATCGGCCTTGCCGTGCCCGACACGATGTTTTCCAACCGGAAAGAGGACATTCTGCAATTGGGCGGCAGGCATCCAAGGATATGCCTGAAGTGCATAGACTCCTCCGATGTCTGGGATGAGAATCACGGCGCAGATTACGTGTTCTATTCGCAGGTGCTTGACAGTGAAACGGTAAAGGATATTCCGGAGGAAGCGTTCACGCAGACGGTCAGTTTCGTGCAGGAATATGTCCCCAAGGCGTTCGAGTTGAGAGTGACGATGGTCGGCGGAAGTGTGTTTGCTACCAGAATCGACTCGCAGAAGCTCGCTCCGGACGAGGGCGGCATAGACTGGCGCCAGGGATACGAACACGGGATGGAGCTTTCGGCTTTTGACCTGCCGGAGGCCATTGCGGCCAAATGCACGAGTCTGGTGCGCGCCCTCGGACTCAATTTCGGCTGCATAGACCTCATAGTGCGCCCTGACGGGGAATATGTGTTCCTCGAATGCAATCCGAACGGGCAGTGGCTTTGGGTCGAGCTTGCCACCGGACAGAAAATATCCGCCGCAATTGCCGAATTCCTTATGTATGAACACAGTAGAAACGGATAGACGGATCTTATGATAGGGAATACCGCCAAATACTGGATACTCGCCAACACCAATTATCTCTTGATAGCAATTTATATGATACTGTCAGGGGCCGCGTTCATTGCCGATGGCTTTCATCCGGGTTGTATGGATTTGTCTTTATTTCTTACAATCTGTCCGGCACTCGCAGGATTCAGCTTCAGGGATAAAAGTGTGTTGGTTAACATCCTGATTGCTTTATTCGGCGGCGTGTACGTCATGAGCTTCGGAGATGATGCTCTTACTCTGATTCTGCTTGTTTCTTTTGTGTCGGGAGCGGTGCTTTCCATACCGATAGCCCGGTTCGCCAACAGAAATTTTGATGAGATAGTCAGCAGGAGGATGAGGTGGCGCAGCAGTAATGTGGTATTGTTCGAGGAAAGATGGAAGTACGTCATCAATCGTTATGTCGTGTGCACTTTCGGGATATGTTCCATTATGTTCTACCTCTTGTCCGTACCGTACTCAATGTCCCATCCCGATTTGATTCACCAGCTGACGGACAC
>CAVECU010000205.1:0-2518 GCA_963614015.1 uncultured Eubacteriales bacterium | reverse complement strand
CAGACGTGACCACCCAGATGCATGACATGTCGGCGACCGGCAGGAATCTGTCCACGGTCAGCTGAAGCAACGACTTCCCCACCCCGAGCAGATCGATGAACTGCTTGGGCATTTCCGGCGTGCTCACAGGCCACAGGCGGCTGCCGATTCCGCCGGCCATTATCACGATGTGCGTATTCATATTAAATCTTCTACTTTATGAACTGCTGTCTGAGCTGCTCGATCTTGGCATCGGCATCATCACCCTTCGCACCGAAGTAGAACTTGATCTTCGGCTCAGTGCCCGACGGACGCACGGACACCACGTCACCGGCCTCATCGAAGAACTGGAGCACGTTGGATGACGGCAGCCCGGTCTCTTCAGTCTTGAGATAATCGACTGTCCTCGTCACTTTCGAGCCGGCGAGCTCCGCAGGCGGAGTCTGACGCATATCAGCCATTATCTTCCGGATCTCCTCCGCTCCGGTCTTGCCCTTGCGCACAAGCGAAGTCAAGCCTTCCTTGCGGTAGCCGTATTCCTTGTAGATCTTCTGCATCAGCTGATACAGGGTGAGCCCGCAGTCCTTGGCCCAGGCGGCGCATTCAGCCACCATCGAGCAGGCTATCTGGGCGTCCTTGTCCCTGACATACTGACCCACATTGAATCCGTAGCTTTCCTCGCCTCCGCAGATGAACTCGCCCGCGCCTTCGTTGCGCTTGACGACTTCCGCTATGTATTTGAATCCGGTGAGCACATTATAGACTTTGACGCCGAAGCTTGCGGCAATTTCCGAGATCAGCTCCGTGGTCACTATCGTCTTGACCACATAAGCGTCCGGGTTGAGCTTGCCGAGCTCTTTCCATCTGGTGAGTATATAATAGGTCAGCATCGCACCGGTCTGATTGCCGTTGAACTGCACCATGCGGCCGTCATTGTCACGGACGGCGATACCCATCCTGTCGGCATCCGGATCCGTGGCCAGCACGATGTCGGCGCCCTCCCTGTCAGCCACTTCCAAAGCCATCTTCATGGCAGCCGGCTCCTCCGGATTCGGAGAAGCGACCGTAGGGAAATCCCCGTCGCTGACATCCTGCTCCGGGACGTGATACACCTTGTCGAAGCCGAGCCTGTGCAGACACTCCGGGACAAGACGCACACCGCAGCCGTGAAGCGGGGTATATACGAACTTGATCTCCGGATGACGCTTCCTGGACTCCGGAGACAGCGTCAGGGACAAGATGTCAGCAAGATACTTCTCATCGACATCCTTACCCATCATCTCGATGCTTCCGCACTCGTCTCCCGGCTCGAAACGCACCTGCGACGGCTCCGTGATCTTCGCCACCTCGGCGACTATGTCCTTGTCGACAGGCGAAGTGATCTGCGCCCCGTCGGACCAGAAGACCTTGTATCCGTTGTATTCCTTGGGATTGTGGGATGCGGTCACCATAACTCCGGCCACAGCGCGCTTCAGACGTATGGCATAGCTGAGTTCCGGAGTAGGCCGGATATTGTCGAACAGGAACACGTGCATGCCGTTCGCGGACATCACATCCGCGGTGATCTTGGCGAACAGCTTGCTGTTGTTCCTGCTGTCGAAGGATATGCAGACACGGATGTCATTCCGGTCAATCGGCTCTCCGAAAGCGTCCTTGCACTCGGCGCTGTGCGCCTTGATATAGTTGGCAAGGCCCTGGGTGGCCATACCCACGGTATATTTGTTCATCCTGTTGGTCCCGACGCCCATGATTCCTCTCAAGCCGCCGGTTCCGAATTCGAGATTGCGGTAGAAAGCGTCCTCGAATCCTGCGGGATCGCTGTTTCTGAGTTCAATGATCTTGCACTTTGTCTCGGGATCGAAATCCCCTTCAAGCCAAGTCTTGGCTACTTCTGCAAAATTTTCAGCCATATCTGAATGTTGTTTTAGTAATCGCAAAAATAACTATTTTTCACCATAAGTTTGCACGGATTTATTATCTTTGCTATCCGGACACTAAAAACGATATAAATCATAACCGATATGGAAAATAAATTACAGGAACTTACAGACAAGCTGTTCAATGAGGGCCTGTCCAAGGGCAAGGAAGAGGGGGAGGCGATTCTCGCAAAAGCGAAGAAAGATGCCGAAGACATAGTGGCGGAAGCCCGGAAGCAGGCTGCCGACATCACCGCGCAGGCGGAAAAGGAGGCGGAAGCCTACAGGACAAAGGTGAGCGGCGATGTGAAGATGGCCGCATCCCAGAGCCTCCAGGCCACGAAACAGGCGATCAGCGAGCTGATTGTGTACAAGATGTCGGCTCCCGCCACCTCCGCCGTCATGTCCGACAAGGACTTCGTCAGGGAGATAATCAAAGCCGTCGCCGCCAAGTTCAGCACCGAAGAAGCCGCAGACCTCAGTCTGGTGCTTCCGGAGAGCTTCAAGTCGGAGCTTGAGCCGTTCGTGAAGAATGAACTTCCAACAATTATCGGGAAAGGGATATCCGCTTCATTCTCCAAGAAGATCGCGGGCGGTTTCACAATCGGCCCGAAGGACGGCGG
>CAVECU010000204.1:0-2528 GCA_963614015.1 uncultured Eubacteriales bacterium | reverse complement strand
GGCTGCGGAGACGGAGCCCGCCCTGCCTGAGGATGTTCTTGAGCTGGAAAGACATCTGTGACGTGGCGTTGCTGCTGTACGTCTCCGGCATCACTTCGGACGGGACAACCCCGTATTTCATGATGAGATCCGAGACGCCAGTGAACTGTCCCCCGTCACTGAGAGGATTGGAGAACAGCCAGTCCACTTTCCTGTCATCTGACGGAAGCTTGCGCGTGTCGATTATCCCCTGAAGGAAGAGATTGGCTTTTTCCAGCTGGTCATAGAAGAACACATAATTCTGCGAGAGGGTGAAACTCCCCAGGTTGTACTTGTCTATCATCTTGGCCCTGAGTACATTCAACCCAGTGAACAGCCAGCATCTTCCGGATGACTTCTGATCTGTGATCCCCTTGGTATTGACCTTGTCGGAGAAATGGGTGTCTATCATCGCCGCATTCTCCGCATTCAGGGCAAGCACATTTATAGCCGTGCCGGCCAATGCGTTACGTACCGCCTTGTCTGCCGGAGAAGCCGCATATCCGGCACTTATCCGGGACATCACTTCCGGTGTTATGCCGCCCGTGGCAGTTGTCTGGGCCGGAGACATCACCGGCATGAGAGCCGCGAGCGCGGCAAGAGTCAATACTTTATTCATCATCAAAAAGCTATTTCAACTGCTCTTAGAAGCTGGCGCAAAGCCGGATGTCCGCCTACTGCATGGAGCCGCCCACTATGTCCAGAATCTCGCTTGTAATCTTCTGCTGGCGGCCCTTGTTGTACTCCAGAGTAAGGTCCTGAAGGATATCGTTGCCGTTGTCCGTGGCAGTCTGCATCGCCACAGTCCTGGCGGCATGCTCGGCGGCAGAAGTGTCCAGCTGGACAGTATATATCTTGAGCCTCAGCGCTTTGGGCAGAAGCTCCGCAATTATTTCTTCCGCATTCGGCTCCACGATATAGTCAGCCCGGAGAGCGCCACCGACCTTCCCGGCGGATCCTGCCCGGGCCATAGCCTCATCCCCGGCGGACATGGTCTCCGCGCCAACGGCTGCGGCCTCACCTCCGGAGGCGGAAGCTCCCGCTCCGGAGGCCTTGTCCCCAACCGCAAACGGCAGATAAACTTCCTCGACTGTCGGCTGGGAAGATGTGGACTTGTAATGATTGTATATCAGCGTCACCTTATCGTATTTCCCCGAGAGGAAGCCTTCCGCAAGCATCTCGGCCAGAGCGGCGGCGCCTTGGTAGGACGGCTTTTCGGAGAGGGTGCTGAAGTCCGCAGGGGAGGGATATCCCATCTTGCGCATCGCATCGTCCATCTTCTTGCCGACGGAATAGACCGTTATGTCAGAAGGCTTAAGCCCCGACGACACGAGTGCGGCTATGGTCTCGGACGCATGCCGTATGGCATTTGCATTGAACGCTCCGCAAAGAGAAGAATTGGAAGACCACGCCACCAGAGCCACCTTGCCGACAGGGCGGGCCGTCATATATTTCTCAGCGGCATCATCCTGCAGCGATGCAAAGTCGCCGCCTGCGGCATCCCCGTCCCCGGAGGAGTCGCCTATGCGTGATGCCATCAGGTCCGTGAGAATGCCGTGAAGCTTCTGCTCATAGGGCAGCATGTTCTCTATCGCAAGCTGCGCCTTGTGAAGCTTGGCCGAGGCCACCATCTTCATGGCGGAAGTTATCTTCAGCGTGCTGTTCACTGAAGTTATCCTTTCTTTTATCTCCCTTAGCGATGACATTGTCAGAAGCTGTTTTGAACCTGCCCGCAGATGCGGGATGAATTATTGGACATATTCCTCCGCCGTCTCGGCAGCCACCTTGCTGATGAGACCGGTGATCTCGTCATTGATCTTCCCCTCTGTCAACGGCCGGAGCACCGTGTCGCCGTATCCCGTCCTGAGCCGCTCCAGAAAGCTGTCCTGAAAATCTCTCACCTTGTCCAGAGGCACATCCCTGAGCAGGGAATGCGTCCCGCAATACAATATCGCCACCTGTTCTCCCACAGGCATAGGCGAATACTGCTTCTGGATCAGGAGCTGATTGTTCTTGCGACCCCTGTCCAGCGCAAGCTCCGTCACCTTGTCGACATCGCTGCTGAACTTGGAGAATGACTCCAGCTCATTGTACTGCGCCTGGTCGATCTTCAGCGTCCCGGCGACTTTTTTCATACTCTTTATCTGGGCGCTGCCTCCGACACGGGAGACCGAGATGCCCACATTGACCGCCGGGCGGATACCGTTGTTGAAGAGTCCGGTCTCCAGATATATCTGTCCATCGGTGATGGAAATGACGTTGGTAGGGATATATGCGGACACGTCACCCGCCTGAGTCTCAATGATCGGCAGAGCCGTGAGCGAGCCGCCGGCCTTGACCTTGCCGCGCAACGACTCCGGGAGGTCATTCATTTTCTCCGCGACTTCCTGCTGGCCGATGATCTTGGCGGCCCTTTCCAGAAGTCTCGAATGCAGATAGAACACATCGCCCGGGTATGCCTCACGGCCGGACGGCCTGCGCAGAATCAGCGACACCTCGCGGTACGCCAC
>CAVECU010000203.1:971-2548 GCA_963614015.1 uncultured Eubacteriales bacterium | reverse complement strand
GCTGAGTACGACACCCACGTGCGCGGCATCATGAAGAATGTGGCATTGCTCCGGACATTGATCACTTCCATCCAGGGATTATGCCAGAACAGCATCGAGCCGGAGATAACCGATGTCAGCGGCATCGCGGCGATCATGCTCGAATCCGGACAGAGGACTGCATCAGAATGCGGATGCCATCTGGAGACGGACATCCAGGACGGGCTCATGTGGGTGCTGGACAAGAACACTTTGGAGATTGCGCTCCACATGCTGATCAGAATTCTCTGCGGCATAACTGCGAAAGATGGTCTCTCCCACATAACGATCCGAGAGGAGGACGGAAGGCTCGTCCTTCACGGAAAGAACTCCGGAATCGAAAACCGGAGCAAGGCGGATGACGACATCCATTTTCTGGAAAAACTCATTTCGGACAATGGCGGAGAGATCCTCTTCAGCAATCCAGACAGCGGCATCTTCGAGTGTGAAATCAGATTTTCCGGAGTATCATCGGAAACAGATTCGGGGGAGGTGGCAGAAGATCGCGAAATGCAGGTAACGAGCGCCGTCATGGCAGCTGCCGCACCGTCTGAAGTATTCGATTCCAGGAAAAAGACAATTCTGGTACTTGGCAGCGGGAAAGAGATCATAAGCTTCATCTCGACCGCATTGTCAATGGAATACAACATCCTGTCACCGATAGGGGCGGAGGAGGCGCTCCGCACGATAGAGATGACTTTGCCCGATATGGTGATATGCGAGGTCGATGGCTGCGGATATGAAGGAAAGCGCCTGCTTCACAATCTCAAGGGAGGAAAGATGACAATGCAGATTCCTGTAGTCATGATAGCGACCGGCGGACGCATTGATGAAGAAGATATGGGCAAGGCCGACCTCTGCCTGTCAGCCCCGCTGAACATCAAGAAAATGCGCATCCTCCTGAAGCAGCTTCTGAACAGAAACGAAGTGCTGAAGAACTACTACTCTTCCCCGATAAGCAATTACTGCATAGCCAACGGCCGGATCATGCATCTTGAATACAAGAAATTTCTGGACAGGATATACGGCATAATCTCCGACAACATTTCCAACAGCGAACTCTCACCGGAGTTCATCGCATCAGAGATGTCAATGAGCATAAGGAACTTATACAGAAAATTCAGCAGCCTGTCTTCAGAGAAACTGTCTCTTGTCATAAAGGACTACAGAATCTCCTACGCTGCAAGCCTGCTGTCTTCTTCAAGATTCACAGTGGATGAAATAATATTCAAAGCCGGCTTTGTCAACCGCGGTACATTCTTCAGGCTGTTCCGTGAGAAATATGGAATGACCCCGAAGCAGTACATGACACGCAAGCTGAATCCCGTGGAGGCCGTTCCGGCCCATGTGGAAAGCAACTGCGCATAAGCTGCTGAGAAAACCGGCTCTGAAACAACGATGCTGACCGCTATCCGATAATCAATGTCTCGAGATATCCTCCATCTGCGGGTTCATTTGACATGGAAGTCAATCCAGGTTCGCTGATTGCCGGAGCACACCTGCGGAAAGACTTGTTGAACCACGTGATGGCCTTTTCTGCCATTGACTTGGCGATTTCA
>CAVECU010000203.1:0-961 GCA_963614015.1 uncultured Eubacteriales bacterium | reverse complement strand
CCGCAAGATTTTCCGTCTCGAAACGGTCCATCTGAAGATTGTAGAGTTCAAGACCTGTCCCGTCGTAGTTTACAATGACTTTCCAGTCACCTTCCCTCATGCACACATTGGGGCTGCGTGTCTGATATGCGTTGGCAGGCCTTTCCTTTCCGACAAAATGTCTTCCGAACTCCCAGTACAATGCTGTCTTCCTCTTCTCGTGTGACTTGCCGAGCCATACTTTGGTCATGTCTTTTCCGTCAAGTTCATAACCGTTGAGAACAGGCTTCGCCCTGGTGATGGAGCATACCGTAGGAAATATATCCACGCTGCACAGCACCGTCTCGTCGTTGACCTGTCCGGCAGCGATCTTGGCAGGCCACCTGACCATGAACGGCATTCTGATACCTCCTTCATACAGCGTACCTTTCTGGCCTCTCATCCCGTCAGTCCTCGCGTTCTTGTAGCTGGGATTGGGACCGTTGTCCGAAGTGAATATCACGATAGTGTCATCCGCGATGCCAAGCTTCTCCAGACCATCCAGAAGACGGCCTATCTGCCTGTCAAGTTCCGCAAGCACAGGGGTGAAGTTCACTTTCTTCTCCCACACGGAATTCCCTTCCTCATACACGTCCTGTGAAGGCACATACGGAGTATGCATGTCATCCGGCCACAAATTTATATAGCAAGGGACACCCTTGTCCTTGTTCTTCGCCAGGAATTCCAGGGTCTTGTCCACAAAGTAGGAAGTCCTGTCCCAGCGCTTGATGCTGTCCTTGTCGCTCCATATCCAGTTGGAGCCGGTAATCTTCGGATCCGGATCCGGACTCTCCCAAGTGGAGTTCCACTCGTCGAAGCCATACTCTGAAATCTGCGGAGGCGTCTTCACATCTCGTCCTCCACCCATGTGCCATTTTCCGAAATGGCCTGTGGCATAGCCTGCCTCCTTCATGCTTCTGGCAAGTGTCGGCGCGTCAGTGCT
>CAVECU010000202.1:0-2558 GCA_963614015.1 uncultured Eubacteriales bacterium | reverse complement strand
AACGAGAGGACTGTCGAGCTCTGCTTCGAGGGTGACCACTACTACTGCGACATCCGCAGATGGACGGATGCTCCGGATCTCGGCCGCAGCACGCTCTATGGCCTGAGGGCGGTGAAACTGAACGACGGCTACGATGCATCGGTCTATCCGACCGGATTCAGATATGAGCGCTTCGCTCTTCCTTCCACTCGCCAGATAGCATGGGTGAATGACGGAATGTATTATGTCCCGTTCTCTTCGACTGATTTGGTCAAGATGAAGTACTATGTACCTAAGATGTCCTGGTAGCAATTCAAAAATCAAGAGTATTTATATGAAACAAGATATTATGGCGACTATCGCCGGATTCTCGGCTTACGCGATGATATGCTGCACCGCACTCTTCTCAGTCTGCGGACAGGATGCGTCGGCACAGTCAAGGTCAAAGGCGATTCGTGAAGTGAACGTGTCAGTTCAGATTGTGGATGTGGACGGTAATCCTGTCCCGGCCGCAGATGTGATTGTCGCAGAGGGGACAATCCGGGAAAAGGCTGATGCGGACGGCCGTGTCTCATTTACGGCCAATTCTTCCGACAGGGCGACAGTTGAGGCGGAAGGTTTCCTCCCGATAAATTCTCAGGTGGCGGCGTTGGCCGACGCCCGCATCGTGACCTTGTATCGGCAGGCATTCTATTCGGAGAAACTTTCTCTCCCGTATATGGAAATGCAGAAGAGACATTCTCTCGGCAACACCATAGTCATAAGCGGCGAGGAGCTGGAGAAATATTCTTCCACCGATCTGCGCAACGCTCTCACGGCCATCGCGCCGGGTGTCCTCGTGACCGAGAATCACGGAGGCATCGGAGTCAATGCCAATGATGACTCAAGAGTGGGCGTGACTTCACGCGGCCGCACGATGATGTTCATGGTGGACGATGTGCCGGTGAATTTTGCGGAAACCCCGCTTGATCCGCAGCAGATAGAGTCCATCACCATCATCCGCGATGTGATGGAGAGAACGCTCTACGGTGCGTCCGGAGTGAACGGCATAGTCTATATCAAGACCAAGCGCGGACAGGCCAACACCCGCAATATCAGCGTATTCGCCGAAGCGGGAGTCAACGTTGCCGACAAAATGCCGGAGTATGCGGACGGTGCTGACTATGCCCGTCTCAACAACCTGGCAAGAGTCAATTCCGGACTTTCCGCACTCTACACCGAGGCCGATGTGAACAAGTATGCGCAGGGCGACGCCTACAGTCTGACCCATCCGAATGTCGATTTCAAGAGCCTTATGCTCAAGAACGTGATGTCCTACCGCAAGGCGGGCATCAGCTCCGGCGGCGGCAATGACGTGGTCCGCTATTTCGCCTATCTGGGCTATGCCGGCGAGGACGATATGTACAAGATAGGCCCTGCGGCTGACTACAACAGGGTCAATATCAATGCCAACCTCAGCGTCAAGCTGCACAAGTACATCACCGCCGATTTCGGCATCATCTCCTCCATGGGTATCAGGCGTTCACCGCACTACGGCTACAACTCTTCAAATACCAACGATTTCCCGACGATCCTCAGTGATGTCAACACCATTCCGGCCATCTCGTTCCCGATTTATGCGAACAACGACCCGGAACTGGAGTCTCCGTGGTATGCCGTGACATCGCTCTATACGCAGAACCCGATCGGAAACATCCTTGAGAACGGTTCCTATACCGAGACTACGCGAAAGGGGCTTATGAACCTCAAGCTGAACATCGATCTCTCATTCCTCACCAAAGGACTCAAGTCCATGACCTACGGGGCCTACGATGCGACCAACCTTGTCCGTCTGGGCACAAGCGAGGATTATGCGGCGTACATCCTGAGGGCGGAAGTGGATGAGACCGGCACGGAGGTGATGACCCCTGTCAAGAGTTCAAGCCACAATGTTGTGCAGACTTCCGACAAGTCGAAGATTCTGGATTACTATTCCAACAGGTTCTATCTTGTCCAGAAATTCTCCTATGACCGCACTTTCGGCAGGCATCAGGTGACTGCCGGAGCCGACTATATGATTACCAAGCGTGCCAACAAGAACCTCACCGAGCATCAGCGCGAGATGAACTTCGGGTTTAATGCCGGATATGTCTATGACGACAAGTACATCTTCCAGACGGCTCTGAACGAGCACGGCACCTATTTCCTGCGGAACAACCGCTGGGCGTTCTCTCCGACATTCGGACTCGGGTGGATCATGTCCAAGGAGAACTGGCTCAAAGATGTGAAAGGCATTGATTTCCTCAAACTCCGCGCACAGGGCGGCCTCCTCTACTATGACAGCATGTCATCCGTGAATCTCGATATCGACCAGTATTCGTGGGATGCCGGCGGCAGCAAATTCGGTCCGTATTCCACAAACCAGTGGTTCGGCCAGACAATCAGCGATGATGTCAACCGCACGCTCATCTCGATGCTCGGGAATTCCAATCTGAGGATGCAGAAGCGGCCGGAATTCTCCGTCGGTCTTGACGGTCTGTTCCTGGACAAGAGGCTCGATGTGTCGCTGACCTACTACAATTCAGTGAATGACGGACAGA
>CAVECU010000201.1:0-2573 GCA_963614015.1 uncultured Eubacteriales bacterium | reverse complement strand
GTCTCCACGGCGATCGTCACGAGGGCCTCTGCGGTCACCTCTGCGATCATCCCGGCGGTCGCCTCTGCGGTCGTCACGAGGACCTCTCGGACGGCGCTCAGGCTCCACATATCCTTCCGGCTTCTCCACGAGAGCCCTCATCGAGAGTCTCATCTTGCCGGTCTTCTCATCTACTTCGAGAAGCTTGACATCCACTTCGTCACCGACCTTGAGGACATCGGAGACATTCTCCGTCTTGGCCCAGGCGATCTCCGACACGTGCAGAAGTCCCTCCTTGCCAGGCAGAATCTCCACGAACGCACCGAAATCGAGGATGGACACGACCTTGCCGTGATATACCGTCCCTACCTCAGGAACAGCGCAGATACCCTCAATCCAGGCGAGAGCCTTGTCGAGAGCGTCCCTGTCAGCGCTGAATATATCCACGATACCCTTGCCGCGCTCGCTGTCTTCGGTGATGGTGATGGTCGTGCCGGTCTCTTTCTGGATGGACTGGATGGTCTCGCCGCCTTTTCCGATGACAGCGCCGATGAACTCGGACGGAATCTCGATCTGCTTGATGCGAGGCACGAACGGCTTGTAATCCTCACGAGGCTCGCTGATGCACTTCATCATCTCGCCCATGATATGCAACCTGCCCTGACGAGCCTGCTCAAGCGCCTTTGCCAGCACATCGTAAGAAAGGCCGTCAACCTTGATATCCATCTGAGTAGCGGTGATGCCGTCCTTGGTGCCGGTCACCTTGAAGTCCATATCTCCGAGATGATCCTCGTCTCCGAGAATGTCGGTGAGGATCGCATATCTGTCATTAGGTCTGTCCTTGTCCGTGATGAGACCCATGGCCACGCCGGCTACCGGCTTGCGGATCTTGACACCCGCATCCATCAGGGCGAGGCAGCCACCGCAGACTGAAGCCATTGAAGAAGAGCCGTTTGACTCAAGAATATCAGATACCACGCGTACTGCGTAAGGATTCTCCGGAGCAAGCGGCACTACAGCTTTCAGCGCACGCATTGCGAGGTTTCCGTGTCCGATCTCGCGGCGGCCGACACCTCTCTGAGCCTTGGCCTCACCGGTCGCGAACGGAGGGAAATTGTAATGCAGGACGAACTGCTGAGTCTCCCTGACAAGCACCTCATCAAGCTCTTTCATATCGAGCTTTGTCCCGAGAGTGACGGAAGCCAGCGACTGGGTCTCACCTCTGGTGAATATCGCGGAACCGTGGGCGCAAGGCAGATAGCCCACCTCGCACCAGATAGGACGCACCTGGTCTGTCTTCCTGCCGTCAAGACGGATCCCCTCGTCGAGAATCATATTGCGCATTGCGGCTTTCTCTTCGTTGCCATAATATCTGTTGACCATAGCCGCCTTCGCCTCCCTGTCCTCTTCGGAGAGAGTCTCAAGGAAATCGGCCTTGATCTGATCGAAGCCTTCGGATCTCTCGTGCTTCGGCTTCGCGGACTTGGCGAGAGCATAGCACTTGTCATAGCAGAAATCGTGAACAGCCTTGCGGAGTTCCTCATCCTCCTCGTCGTGAGGATAGTCCCTCTTCACGTCCGTGCCGAGCTCACGGCTGAGCTCCTTCTGGACAAGGCAGTGCTTCTTGATCTCTTCGTGGGCGAACTTGATGGCCTCAAGCATATCGCTCTCGCTCACCTCGCTCATCTCGCCCTCGACCATCATGATATTCTCGTAAGTGGCGGCCACCATAAGCTCCAGATCGCTGTCTTTCATCTCGCTGAATGAAGGGTTGATCTTGAACTGTCCTCCGATTCTGGCCACGCGCACCTCGGAAACAGGGCCTCCGAAAGGAATGTCGCTGCATGCAAGAGCTGCTGAAGCCGCAAGACCGGCAAGCGCATCAGGCTGGGTGTCAGCCTCAGCCGAGATGAGGGTCACATTGACGAATACCTCAAGATGAAAATCTTCCGGGAACAGCGGGCGCAGAGGCCTGTCCACAAGACGGGAAATCAGGATTTCATAATCGGAGGACTTCCCCTCACGCTTCATGAATCCGCCCGGGAACCTTCCGGCAGAATAGTATTTCTCCTTGTAATCCACCTGGAGAGGCATGAAATCGGTGCCTTCCTTCACTTCTTTTGCGCAGGTGACCGTGGCGAGCAACATGGTGCCGCCCATCTTGACCACTGCTGAGCCGTCAGCCTGCTTGGCGAGTTTGCCGGTCTCAATTTCGATTACCCGACCGTCGGATAACTCGATTTTCTTGTTGATGATATTCATTGATGCTTACCGGACCTGCCTTCCCCGATGGAAGTGTGTTTTCTTATGTCAATATCTTCTATATCCGATTCCGCCCCGCAGCAGGTCACATTATCACACAGGACAGAAAGTATATACGTTTTAAATCCCTGATACTGAAAAAGACCGGAACCAATATCGGAACCGGCCTTTTCGTTTCCTGACGTATTATCGACGGAGCCCGAGCTCCTTGACAAGACTTCTGTATCTCTCGATGTCAGTCTTCTGGAGATAGTCCAGGATCTGACGTCTTTTACCTACGAGACGGAGAAGGGAACGACGGGTAACCACGTCTTTCTTGTTCTTCTTCACAT
>CAVECU010000200.1:0-2588 GCA_963614015.1 uncultured Eubacteriales bacterium | reverse complement strand
TCTTTGTCATCGGTCACGTAGCCACCGCTACGCTCCCTCTTCCAAAGCCGAAACCGCCTCGAAAATACGACAATCCCGTCTCCGGACTGTTAAAGATTCATATCCGGAACTTAAGAATTATATGAAAGTGGTGTAAATGCGGTATGCGTGGGGGGAAGAGGCGGCTACTTCAGCCAGCTTTCCGGGTCTTGCGGCTTGGTTCCTTTCCAGATCTGGAAATGAAGCATCGACTGGCCGCCGATCACATCCACCGTGCCTATGATGTCTCCGGTCTTGATGTTGTCGCCCGGCTTGACCGCGACAGACCCCAGCTTGCAATAGAACGTGAAATAGCCGCCGTGCTGGACAAGGACGCATTTGTTGTATCCGGGCATCACGACAATCTGCTTCACCAGCCCGTTGAAGATGGCCTTGACGGGCGCATCTTTGTCCAGAGCCATGGTGATACCGTTGTTGAACGGGAGCTTCACGGATTTGAATACGGGATGCCAGTGCTGTCCGAAGTGATCGACCACCGGCCCGTCTGCCGGCCAAGGCAGTTTCCCTTTGTTCTTCGAGAATTCCGCATCGAGCGCGTAGTCGATGGTTGTCTTGGAAGATGTGGATTTCCCGGGCTTCCCGCCGCCGACGGCCGTGGCGATGAGCCGCTGAATCTCCTTGTTCAGCGCATCCACCTGCCTCCTCTTGGCTGCCAGCTCATTCTGATATTTCGTCTTGTTCCGCTGTAGCTGCTTTACAAGTCTGGCGGACTGGGCTTCCTCGCTCTGCAGCTTGGACACCTCCGCAGCCCTGCTGTCCCTCAGAGCCTTGGCCTTGCTCTGCAAGACCGCCAGAGAGTCCGCCTCCCTTTTCAGCTCCTCCTTTGCCGCGATGATTTTCCCGCCCTGCCGGTTCATCTCCGAAGACAGATTCCTCAGGTATCCTATCCTGCGGAAAGCCTGTCCGACATTGTCGCTGGCCATGATATACATATACCACACCGATGCGCTGCGATTCTTGTAAGCGCTCTTCACCAGTCTGCCGTAATACGACGTCAGTGTGTCCAGCCGATTCTGGATCCGGCGGATCTCATTGTTTTTCAGCGTGATTTTTCCGTTTATTTCCGCCAGCTGCGCCCGGCTCTCTTCCAGAAGTTCTTTCCTTCCGGAAATCTTCTTCCGTATCAGCGTCAATGAATTAAGCGCAGTGCTGCTCTTGGCGGCATTGTCCTTGAGCTGCTTATCGATGAGGGCGATGTCTTTCTCGAGCCTGGCTTTCCGGCTTTCGTAGGCCCGGGTGTCCTGCCCGTAGGCGGCGTATCCTCCGGCGGCTGCGGACAAAACCGTGAGGACGGCGACAAAATATCTCAGGCGGGTCATCATGGTCTTTATTGCTGCTTGGTCTTGGCCTGCTCCAGATAGAGATTCGCCAAATCAGTCTCTCCGAGAGCCTTGAGCACTTCGGCATAGTGGGAGAGGATTGTCGCGCTTTCCTTTCCGCCGTAGATGACGGCCTGCTTGAAATATGTCTTGGCTTCACCGGGCTTGCCCTGAAGATAGAGGATCCATCCGAGCGTGTCCAGATAGGTGGAGTTGTCCGGCTCAGCAGCGACGGCCGCCCGGCTCATTGCACAGGCCTTCTTCAGCTTCTTCCCGTCGATGGCGAGGAAATAGGCATAGTTGTTCAGCACCGGAGCGTAACCCGGAGCTGTTTTCAGCACCTTCTCATAGGCCTTGTAGGCCAGGCTCTTGTCCCCGGTCTGATAATACATGTCGCCGATTGTGCTCCAGCAGCTGACGCAGACGGCGCTGTCTCCCGGAGCCGCCGCAAGCATCTTTTCGCAGTTTGAAATGATTCCGCCGTAATCTTGCAGATTGTATCTGGCCGCATTGGAATATTCAAGAAATTCCGTCCTGCCCGGGAACCGGAGATATGCGGCTTCGCTTTCCGAGACGACCTGCTCCCAATTCTTGTCGGAGATGAGGATCTGAAGATAACTGGCTGTCGCGGAAGCGTTGTCCGGGTAGAGCTCCATTATCCTGCGGAACTTCCCCGCCGCCTCGTCCCTGCGGCCTGTCATATAATAATACAGCCCGGAAGTTTCAAGTATGGATGAATCTGCGGGATGGGCGGCGGATGTGATGGCCATCGTGGAGTCGAACTGAGGCTTGAAAGACAGGATGAATCTCGGGTCCGACTGCTTCATAATGGCCTGAAGATAGTCCGATTTGGCTTCCGTCGGGACCTCCCGGTCGGCCATGAGCGCGTCCAGGACGCGGAAGTATTCCGGATATTTCCGCGTGATCCTGTAGGCTTCCGCCTTGCCGAGCAGGGCCGGGGCATAGTCTCTGTCCAGAGCCAGGGCTTCATCGTACCGTGACAGCGCCGTCGAGTCGTCGTATGTCCCCATCGCATAATCTCCGAGCATTGTCAGCACCTGTGGAGAGGAATATTCACGGCTGTATTCTTCAAGGCTCCGGAAGGCTTCTTCCTGCCGGTTCTGTTTCCCGAGTATGTTGAATCTGGTCAGCACAGTCCCGTCCGTCTTCCCGAACCTGGTCTCGATGTCATTGATGATGTCGAGAGCCTTGTCCAGCTGACCATTAGAC
>CAVECU010000199.1:0-2594 GCA_963614015.1 uncultured Eubacteriales bacterium | reverse complement strand
CCTGATACTCCCTGTCCGTCACGGCCTCGGCATAATACGCAAAAAATAACAACTTAGGTATGGGAAGCGCTGTCATATTGTGCAACGGCCGGTTTCCGGCCAAGGCCTATCCGAGATATCTTCTCGCCAATGCGGACAGACTTGTCTGCTGCGACGGGGCGTTCACGACCTTTCTCCGTCACCGCGATGGCATTTTCGGCAGCAGGAGGCTCCCGGATGCCGTTGTGGGGGATCTCGATTCCCTCCCGGAATCGCTGGTAAGGAAATATTCAGGCATCGTAGTCCGCGTGGAAGAGCAGGAGAGCAACGATATGTCAAAGGCATTCCACTATGCCATAGAGCATTATCCCGAAATCAACGAGATCCATTTCATCGCGGCTACCGGGAAGCGGGAGGACCACACCATAGGCAACCTGTCATTGCTGATGGAGTATGCCCGGGAGCTGAAGGCGGCGGGACGCGACATCGCCATGGACATCGTCTCCGACTGGTGCACTGCCGCAGCCATCACGGACAGCTGCGAACTCGCCGTGGGCCGCGGCCGGGCAGTGTCGATTTTCAGCCCGGACAACAGCCTGACCATCAAGTCGGAAGGGCTGGAATGGCCTACAGACAACGTGGTCTTCGACAACTGGTGGAAAGCGACTCTCAACCGGGCCTCGCAAGATACGGTCAGCCTGACATTCAGCCATCCGTCCATCGCCCTTGTCATTTTGGACTGACGCAGTCAAGAAGCTCCGTACCGGAAACATATATGAATGGTTTACCGACATAACATCGCTTATGAATTTCTAATCTCCTTAAACAGAATGCTACGCAAAATCCGAATCACACTGGCCGCAGCGGCGTTCATACTCTGCACGCTCATCTTTCTGGACTTCACGGGAGCCCTCTCTACCTGGGCCGGATGGATGGCAAGGATCCAGTTCCTCCCCGCAGTCCTCGCGGCGAACGTGGCTGTGATCCTCCTGCTGGTCATCATCACCTTGGTCTTCGGCAGGATCTATTGCTCCGTGATATGCCCCCTCGGCGTATATCAGGACATCGTCTCCCACATCAGCGGCAGAAGGAAGAAATTCCGGATGAGGTTCCACTGGTCGCCTGAGAAGAAATGGCTCAGATACGGAGTCCTGGTCCTTTTCATCATCGCGCTCATCGCCGGGGTCAATGCTTTCGTGGCGTTTCTTGCTCCTTACAGCACCTATGGACGCTTTGTCCAGAATCTGTTCTCTCCGCTCTGGCTGTGGGGCAACAATCTGCTCGCCCTCGCCGCCGAGAAGGCAGGCGGCTACGCATTCGCCCACAAGGATGTGTGGATCAGGAGCATCCCTACGTTTGCAGTGACGGCTGCCATGTTCGTTCTCATCACCGCCCTTGCATGGCGGGGCGGCAGGACTTGGTGCAATGCGGTCTGCCCTGTGGGGACGATTCTCAGCTTCTTCGCAAGATTCTCCGCACTCCGTCCGGTCATCGATACTGACAAATGCAAGACCTGCCATCTCTGCGAGAAGAAATGCAAGTCTTCCTGCATCGACCTGCAAGCCCACAAGATAGACTACAGCCGATGCGTGGACTGCTTCGACTGCATAGACAACTGCAAGTCGGGAGCGATACATTACAAGCCTTTCCGGAAAGCATCTTCATCCGCCAAGACCAGCTCGGCGGATGATGCCGGCAACTCCCCGGCGGCGTCCCGCGCTGCCCTTGATGCGGAAAATTCACCTGCTGACGCAGGCAGGAGGGCATTCATCACGTCTTCCGTCATCGCCGCAGGCGCATTGACACTGAAGGCGCAGGAAAAGAAGGTGGACGGAGGATATGCCGCCGTCACAGGCAAGAAGGTGCCGGAGCGGACAAGGCCGATAGTGCCGCCGGGGGCGGAGAGCGGGAAGAATTTCTATTCCCATTGCACCGGATGCCAGCTGTGTGTGTCCCAATGTCCCAACAATGTGCTCCGTCCGTCCACATCGCCTGAGCATCTGATGCAGCCCGAGATGTCATACGAAAGAGGCTGGTGCAGGGTTGAGTGCACAAAATGTTCCCAGGTGTGTCCGGCAGGGGCCATTATCCCGGTCACTCCCGAGGAGAAGACTTCCATCCATATCGGCGTCGCATCAGTGGACCTCGACTTGTGCGTGGTGAACAGGGACGGCGTATCCTGCGGCAACTGCGCGAGGCATTGTCCGGCAGGAGCCATCATGATGGTGCGCAAAGACCCTTCCGACGGGCATTCCCTCCGGATTCCGGCCGTGGACGAGAGCCGCTGCATCGGCTGCGGAGCTTGTGAATATCTGTGTCCGTCAAGGCCTTTCAGCGCCATCAAGGTGGACGGGCTGGCGGTGCACCGCAAAGATTAGAATCCTCTGCCGTCCCGGCGGATCCGATTGCCGGCACAGGAGGGAGGCGTGGTGAAATTATTTCAATAGACGAAGATTATCATGACTAAGAATATAAGCAGAAGAGATTTTCTCAAGGCTGCCGGAGCGGCGGCTCTGTCTGTCGGTGCGGCATCAGTTCCGGGATGCGGAAACAAGCCGGGCGGCAAAAAGGATACGGCGGCGGGCGGCGGAGAAATGGAGTACCGCACAAGTCCG
>CAVECU010000198.1:0-2604 GCA_963614015.1 uncultured Eubacteriales bacterium | reverse complement strand
CTGTCGGCCGTGGTCCGCGCGAATGTGCTGAATCCCGACTCCCTGCCGTGCAGTCCTATGGCGGAGCACTCCGACGATACGGCGCAGAACAGTCCGGCTGCAAAATACAGTGCGAAGAGGCCGCCGGCCGTGCGCCTGCGTGAGAGCAGGATCAGAAGCGAAGCCGAGATGCAGATGAAAAAAGCTGCCGTGAGGGTGATGTGCAGGCTTCCGGAGCAGCTTCCCGGCCGCAGGATGAGGGGGACGGAAGCGAGACCGGCCGCTATGCCGGCCGTGAAGAAAAGGGATAATCCCGCCATATCTCCCGCCTCAGTCATTGTTCCTCTCTTTCTTGCTAAAATAGCGATTCTTTTCTAAATTTGCGCAGTTTTTTCGGGAAATCACATTATTCAAATGATAGTATTAGTAATCAATTGCGGAAGCTCTTCGATCAAGTACAAACTGCTTGATATGAAGAGTGAAGAGGTCTATGACACGCTTGCCAAGGGCCTTGTGGAGAAGATAGGACTGGAGATGGGATGTCTCCAGCATACGCCTGCGGGGAAAGAAAAGCTGGTGAAGGATCTTCCTGTTCCGGATCACAAAGTGGGGATGAAGCTTGTGCTCGACGCCCTGGTGGACAAGGAGTATGGCGTGCTCAAGTCTCTGGATGACATAGAGGCGGTAGGACACAGGATTGTCCACGGGGGAGAATATTTCTCTTCCAGCGCCCTCGTCAACGAGGACGTGCTCGGCAAGATAGAGATCTGCTGCGACTTCGCTCCGCTGCACAATCCGGCCCATCTGCTGGGAATCAGGGCGGTGCAGGCTGTTCTTCCTTCTGTTCCACAGGTCGTTACGTTCGACACCGCATTCCATCAGACGATACCGTCGTATGCCTATATGTACGGACTGCCGTATGAGTGCTATTCGCAGTACAGGGTGCGCAAATACGGTGCGCACGGGACGAGCCATCAGTTCGTCGCCGAGAAAGGCGCCAAGTTCACCGGTCTGGATATCAACAACTCCAGGATCATCACCTGCCACATCGGCAACGGCAGCTCCATCACCGCCGTCCTCAACGGCAAGTCTGTGGACACGTCGATGGGATTCACTCCTCTCGACGGCCTTGTGATGGGCACGAGGTGCGGCACCATTGACCCGAATGTCGTTCCGTATCTGATGAAGAAAGAGGGCCTTTCGCCTGATGACATGACAAAGCTGATGAACAACAAGTCAGGCTTTCTCGGCATCTCGGGCGCAAGCTCCGATGCGAGGGACCTGGATGCCCTGGCCAATTCCGGTGACAAGAGAGCTAAGCTGGTGCTCAAGATGCTGACATACGGAATGATAAAGTACATAGGCTCTTATGTGGCTGCGATGAACGGCGTCGACCTCATCGTGTTCACGGGCGGCATCGGCGAGCACAACAGCCGTCTGCGCCGCAGAGTGTGCGAGAATTTCGCTTATCTCGGGCTCAAGTTCGACTACGAGGCCAATATGGCGAGCGGAGAGGATGCGCTGATATCTCTGCCTGACTCCAAGGTGAAGGTGGCTCTCATCACGACTGATGAGGAGATCGTCATCGCCCGCGACACGATGCGCATAGTAATGAGTGAAGAAGAGAACAACTAACTGTACGTACAATGATTACGACTTTTTCTGACGTATTTGCAGAGCTCAAAAGCAAAGGAATCTGCAAGAAGATGGTCGCCGCATGGGCGGTCGATGAACATACGATACTGGCAGCGTCCAAGGCTGTCGATCTGGGGTTTGTGAGGGCGACTCTCGTAGGCGACGCGAAGCTTATCGCCCAGGTGTGCGGGAAGAACGGGATTGACTCCGCCAAGTTTGAGATTATAGACAATCCTGACGAGCTCAAGGCTGTGGCTCAGGCTGTCGGGATGGTGCATGACGGCAACGGCGATGTCCTTATGAAAGGACTTTGCAGTACGGACAAGTTCCTCCGCGCCATACTGAACAAGGAGACAGGTCTGCTGCCTCCGAAAGGGCTGCTCAGCCATGTGGGCGTGATCGAGATTCCGAACTATCATAAGCTGCTGTTCCTCACCGATATGGCAGTCATTCCGCTGCCTGATCTGAAGCAGAAGATGACCATCACCAATTATGTAGTCAAGATCGCCAGGTCTTTCGGTATCGCCAAGCCTAAAGTGGCTTTCATCGCCGCTTCCGAGCAGGTTCTCGCTTCGATGCCGGCTTGTCTTGAGGCTGCGGCTCTCGCCAAGATGGCTGACCGTGGACAGATCAAGGGATGCATAGCGGACGGCCCGCTGGCGCTGGATGTCGCCATCGACCGGGAGTCCGTGGAGATCAAGAATCTCACGAGCCCGGTAGCCGGTGACGCGGACTGTCTGGTGTTCCCGAACATCGAGTCGGCCAATGTGTTCTGGAAGACCAACTCCAAGCTCAACAACGGCGTTCTGCAGGCGGGCATGCTGGTGGGCACTTCGGCTCCTTGCATCCTTGCGAGCCGTGCCGACAGCGTGGATACCAAGCTCAATTCCATCGCCGAGGCCGTGATGAGTGTGAAATAGCTGCGGGGGTTGAGGACCCGTACAAAGGATGGAGGGTTAAGAAGTCTATTGGACTTCTTAACCCTCCATC
>CAVECU010000197.1:0-2630 GCA_963614015.1 uncultured Eubacteriales bacterium | reverse complement strand
CGGATGAGGCTGCCGCTCCGACATACACTTCTTGGGAGGCCAGGGGGACGAACACTTGGGACGCTGTCAAGGATTATTCCGACAGGACCGTGGCCGGCTTTGTGGCGACCGTGCCTGCGGGCGCCTCGGTCAAGTTCGTGACAGTGCTCACTGCGGACAAGGATTGAGACAAAAGTGTTGGCCGCAATAAAGAACTTATTTGAAAACACAAATACTTATGACAAGAAAACTGATTATGTCAGCTGCGGCGGCGATGTCGCTCCTCTGTGCCGGCGGCGTGGCCGGATACGCACAGGACGCAGCATCCGGAAGTCAGGAGACTCCCGACTATTCCGCCTATATACTCACCCCGAAGGCGCCGGACACTCCGCGCATCAACGGACCGAAAATCTTCGGCGTCCGTCCGGGTTCCGACTTTCTCTTCAGAATTCCGGCTACCGGAGTGCGCCCTATGACATTCTCCGCCGAGAATCTGCCCAAGGGGCTCAGCCTGGACGCCAATACCGGGATAATCACCGGAAAAGTCAAGAAAGCGGGCACTTACGCGGTCACTCTCAAGGCGGTCAACAGCCTTGGCGAAAGCAGCCGTGAGTTCAGAATCGTGGTCGGTGACAAGATAGCCCTGACCCCACCTATGGGATGGAACAGCTGGAACTGCTGGGGCAACACGGTCAGCCGCGAGAAGGTGATGTCATCAGCCAGGGCCCTGCTCGAGAGCGGGCTTGCGGACTGCGGCTGGTCCTATATCAATATAGATGACGGCTGGCAGGGCCTCCGAGGAGGAGAGTACAATGCCATCCAGACCAACTCCAAGTTCCCGGACATGAAGTCTCTGGTCGACTCCCTCCATGCGATGGGCTTCAAGGCCGGCATCTATTCCGGTCCGTGGGTGATAACATATGCCGGCCACATCGGCAGCACCTGCCCGAACGCCGACGGGACATATCCCTGGGTCAAGGAAGGACTTGTCAATGCGAATTTCAAATATCACGATCCGGCCGACAAGAACGGCAGGAAGAAATACAAGTGGCTTTTCGGAAAATATTCTTTTGTGGAGCAGGATGCCCGCCAGTGGGTCGAGTGGGGCTTCGACTATCTCAAATATGACTGGGGTCCGCAGGACTTGTTCAGCATAAAGGAGATGCACGATGCTCTCCGCTCGCATAAGCACGACGTCGTTTTCAGCCTTTCCAATTCCGCCCGTCTTCCGCTTGCCGCCGAGTATGTGAAATATGCCAACTGCTGGCGCACCACAGGCGACATCAGGGACACGTGGCAGAGCGTCTCGACCATCGGTTTCGGAAGGAACACCGGCTGGGCTCCTTACTCCGGACCGGGTCACTGGCCGGATGCTGACATGCTTGTGATAGGCAATGTCGGCTGGAGCGCCGGCAAGACGCGCAACACGAGGCTTACTCCCGACGAGCAGTACACGCACATCACCCTCTGGGCGATGCAGGCGTCCCCGCTCCTCATAGGCTGCGACATGGCTGTCGCCGACGAGTTTACGATAAGCCTTCTGAGCAACACCGAAGTCATTGACATCAATCAGGATGTCCTCGGCTATGCCGCAGGGCGTGTCGAGGGTGACGACACACATGCCATATATGCCAAGCCTCTTGAGGACGGCACGCTGGCATTGGCTTTGTTCAACATCTCCGACACTCCTCAGACTCTCGGATTCGTTCCCAAGGCGATGGGTATCATCGGTACCTGCACCGTGCGCGACGTGTGGAGGCAGCAGAACGTGGCCAAGGTGGGCAACATGAAGAGGTGGGAGACAGAAGTCGCTCCTCACGGGGTCGTGCTTCTGAGGCTTTTTCCGGGGCTCTCCACGGAAAGGGGTGCCGGCGGCGGCAAGATTATAGGGGATTAGCCCAGGGCTCCGATCGTCTCAAAACAGCTTTCAAGACGCAAGTTTTTCCATGCACAAATTTATATTCACTGCGGTGGCGGCATTCTGGTCTGCCGCCGCAGTTTTTGCCCAGAATGCGGAATATCTTCCGCAGTGGAGCGAGGGATGTCTGGACATCCACACCGTGGCCATCGACAAGGGCGATGCCACACTTATAATAATGCCGGACGGCACGTCAATGCTGATCGATGCCGGTGACAACGACAAATGGGGCTGGCAGGACTCCACCTATGCGGTGAAGCCCGGGGAGAAGCTGACGCAGTACATAAAGCATTGGCTCTCCGCTACTCCGACGCCTGATGCCATCGATTATGTGATGATAACCCATTTCCACAGCGACCACATCGGCAACGGCCGTGACGCCCTCCCCGGGACTCGTGGCTATCGTCTTTCCGGGATTACGCTTGTCGGGGAGCATCTGCGGCTTGGCAAGCTCGTGGACAGGGGCTGGCCGGACTACGATTTTCCGTCAAAGGAGCTTGTGCTGAAGTCGAACAGGAGCTTCATGCCCGACTATCTGGCTTTTGTCCGCAGCCTTCCGGAGCGTGGCACGGCGGTGGAGAAGTTCCTGACAGGCAGCGACAGACAGTTCACCCTCAAGCATGAGACGGGGAAATATTCCCGGGATTTCAAGATCCGGAATCTTGCGGTGAACGGCGAGGTGTGGACCGGCAAAGGACTGAAAGCAAGGAAGATCTACAGCGGAGATCCGACT
>CAVECU010000196.1:0-2661 GCA_963614015.1 uncultured Eubacteriales bacterium | reverse complement strand
GTCCCGGACCGTCACGCCGGCCCGGGACGCAGATGGCTTCCCTGTATGAAAAGATATGCCGCGATATTGCTGCTGGCCTGTCTGGCGATGGACTTCGTGCAGGCACGAGGAACGATTTTCTACAATGTCAGCACGAAAGACGGGCTCTCGTACAGCTCTGTCAGGGACATCACGCAGGACAAGTACGGCTTCATATGGATAGCCACGCTGAAAGGTCTGAACAGATTTGACGGCTACAATGTCATCAGATACACCGGCGATGACGGCTCCGGGCTGGATACGGATGTGATCGAAGCATTGGAAGCCGTCGGGAATGACATCCTCCTTGGAACAGATGTCGGGCTGTTCAAGTATGACACGTCGAAAGAGCGGTTCTTCAAGATAGAAGCCGAGGGCCTGGCCGCTCGGGGGGGGGTGGAAAGTGTCACCGATATATGCAGGAACCAGGGCGGAGAAGTTTTCATCGCTTCTTCCGCCGGGGTGTTCAGATATTGCGGCGATAAGCTGTCCCTGTTCTTCGATTCGGCGGATATCCTGAAATTGTGCTGCGGGAAAAGCGGTGATCTTCTTGCGATTTCCGAGAAGACGCTGTATCATCTGTCTCCCGAAGGCGCCGTGCTGAAATCATTGTCCTCAAAGGACGTGTCCGGTGCTGACGATGTCTTCACTTGTCTGTCACTGGATGACAACGGGACATTGTGGCTCGGGATGATGAGCACCGGCGTATTTCAATGCAACCTCTCGACATCCGTGTGCAATAAGATCACAATCGGCGGTTCCGGGGCTGAAGAGATGAAATATGTCAGGGCTCTGATGTCCGACGGCGAGGGGAAGATGTGGATTGGTACGGAGAACGGGCTGTTTGTCTATGACATGGCCAGCTGCGGCGCGGAGCATTACAAGAAGAGCATGTCATCCGGGACCGAGAGCATATCGGACAACGCCATTTACTGCATAAGCAAAAGCCGGGAGGGCATCATATGGATAGGCAGCTTTTTCGGAGGTGTGGACTATGTCAATGAAAAGTCCGAATATTTCGAATATATCCTTCCCGACGACGGAAAGCGGTCTCTGGCCGGTTGGGCGACAAGCCATATCCTGCAGGACAGGTCGGGGCGGATCTGGTTCGCCAGCGAAGACAACGGGGTCAGCATCCTGGATCCGGCGGACGGAACGTTCCGGTATCTCAACAAGGAGACAGTCCCGTCGCTGAACGGAAACAACGTGCATACTCTCGCTGAAGACCGTGACGGAAATGTCTGGATAGGCAATTTCGTGGACGGTCTGCAGCGGATTTCTCCGGATCTTGGCAGAAAGACCGACATCGCCGTCCCGGACAACTCCATCTACAAGTTGTACTTCGTCGGGAGGGACAGTCTGCTGATAGGGGCGATGACCGGGGTCTGGATGATGGACACCGGGACAATGAAGTGCACGGAAATCGCTCCGGAAGTCATAGGCGGGAAGCGCGTGGACGACATCGTAATGGACGATGACGGCAATCTATGGTTCTGCCTTCATTTCGACGGGATAGCCGGATATGACCCTGCCACGGGCGAAGTAAGACTGTTCAATTCGGCTGTCAATGACGCGATTGCGAGCAATTTCGTCTATTGCGTGCATAAGGGTGACGATGGCCTTTTGTGGTTCGGGACCAATAACGGAGGACTTCTGAGATACCATGACGGCGTGTTCCGCAGGTTCGACAATGACGGTGAGTTCCGGCACAGGACCATCTGCTCCATTCAGGAGGATGACTTGGGCAGGCTCTGGATAAGCACCGACAACGGAATATGGTCATTTGACAAGGAATCTGAGGCTTTCCGGAGGTATTACACGCACAATGAGCTTGTCTCCAGCCAGTTCAATCTCTGCGCCGGCTGTCGTGTCAGCTCCGGCGAAATCCTTTTCGGCAGTATCAAAGGCGTTGTCAGACTGTCTCCTAAGCTTATCGGCAAGAACGAGAAACTGACGGGACGGCCGGTCATCCATTTCTCGGATCTGTTCATCTCCAACCGACGCGTCCGGCCCGGCGATGATTCCCGGATTCTCGGGAAGTCGCTTGATGAGACTGACCGGATTTCCCTGAAACACGATCAGAACACGCTTGAACTTGACATTGTTCCGGTCATCCAGTCCGAGGGGGACAGGCATCTCCTGTCGATGAAATACCGGCTTTCCGGCATAGATGACACCTTTCACGGCGTGCCGGCGGAGCCGTTGACTGTCAATTACACTCACTTGCGAAGCGGCAATTATGTGCTTGACGTTGTCCTTGAAGATACGGACGGTCATACCGTGACGTCCCGTTCGCTGGGCATCGGCATCCGGCGTCATCCGCTTGCCAGCTTCCCGATGGTGATGATGTATCTCATTTTGTCCGGCTCTGTGATTTTGCTGATATTCAGGACTTTCAAGAAGCGCAGCGAGGACAGGATGGAGCTGAATCTCTCGGAGCAGCGGCTGAATTTCTTCACTTTCATATCTTACGAGTTCAAGACGCCGCTGTCTATCCTGATGTCTCTGGTCGACAACGGGAACAGTGACAATCCGGAGACCCTCACTGCTGGCGACAGGGGGATCATGCTGAAGAATATCAAGCAGATGCAATATCTGATAAAGCAGCTGATGGACTTCCGTTCCATCAAGTCGGGCATCAAT
>CAVECU010000195.1:0-2685 GCA_963614015.1 uncultured Eubacteriales bacterium | reverse complement strand
GCTCTCGGATATGAGCTCTTCACTTGGAACAATGCGGTGCACAACACCGTAGCCAATGTGAGGGACGACATCACCTGGTATCTCGGAAATCACAAGATCACCGGAGGTCTCCGCTACGAATATCAGCTGGCCGACAACGCATATATGAGAAACGGCTCGGGATATTACCGTTACAAGACTCTTGACGACTTCCTCAGCGGCGCCGCTCCGGAGATTGTGAACCTCACATACGGCTACAACGGCGAGTCTGAGCCTGCCGCTACCGTGCGTTTCCACCAGACAAGCCTCTATGCGCAGGACGAGTGGTCTGCGAAAGAGAACTTCAAGCTCACTTACGGCGTGCGTTTCGACGGTCTGTTCTTCGACAATGACGACCTCGTCACCAACAACGCCATCAAAGCTCTCACATACTACCCGAAGGCATATGACTTCAAGGCAAAGCACATCGATACCGGCAAGTGGCCGAACGCCCAGGTTTCCATCTCACCGAGAGTGGGATTCAACTGGGACGTGTTCTCTGACAGAAGTCTCAAGGTGAGAGGCGGTACAGGTCTGTTCGTAGGCCGTCTTCCGCTTGTGTTCTTCACCAATATGCCTACCAACAGCGGTTCCGTGCAGTATCAGGCGCAGATCAATGCTTCCAATGCCGCGAAGAAAGGTTTCTCGATGTCGGAGTTTGCCGGCGGTCTCGTAACCGAGGGTGGCAAGGCTACGGTCAATGCTCTGTACAACAAGCTCATAAGCCTCGGATATCCTTCCACCTACACTCCTGCGGACGGTACTGTTCCGTCTTCAATCAGCGCAGTTGACAGCAAGTTCAAGATGCCTCAGGTGTGGAAGACCTCCCTCGCGCTCGATTATTCCATTCCTGTTTCATTCCCGTTCTCGGTGTCTGTAGAGGGTATCTACAACAAGACGATCAACGGCGTGATGATTTCCGACTGGAGCATCAAGGATGTAAGAGGATTCGCCAAGTTCAACGGCGTGGACAACCGTCCTATATATCCTGAGGATTTCCGCAGCGGCACCAAGGCGTTCATCCTTGAAAACACCAACAAGGGCTACGGCTACTCCGCAAGCGCTACCGTGAACATGTCTCCGATACCGGAACTCGACATCATGGCGGCATATACTCATACGGCTTCCAAGGAGATCACCAGCATGCCGGGTTCGGCGGCCGAGTCAGCATTCACTTATGTGCCGACTTATGCAGGTCCGAACAACATCAGGCTGCACAACTCCATCAATGTCATTCCGGACAGGTTCATCGCTTCCGTCACTCACAATGACCACTGCGGCAACCACTTCAGCCTCATCTATGAGACCTGGAGAGGAGGATACAACTATTCATACATGACCACGAACGACATGAACGGTGACGGATATGCGTATGACGCGATCTATATCCCTACCGACAAGCAGGTGGCTGATGGCGAGTTCCGCTTCGTGTCAGAAGATGACAAGGACAGGTTCATGGCTTATGTGCACAAGGACAAATATCTGAGCAAGCATCAGGGCGAATATGCCGAGGCATACAGCGTATATTCTCCTTGGGTCCACAGACTTGACTTCAGCTACAAGCACGATTTCAAGGTGAAGTTCGGCAAGAATACGAATACTCTTCAGCTCGGCTTCGACATCAAGAACCTTATGAACCTCTTCAATTCGAGCTGGGGCGTGATGAAGTACCTCAATCCTGCGATCGGCTCGGATGCGAGAATACTCAAATATGAAGGTGCTGATGCCGACGGATATGCAACATTCTCCACGCCTGCGGCAATCAGCGGCTCCACCAAGACATTCACTCCGTATCATGCTATCGGCCAGTGCTGGTATGCGTCCATCGGAATCAAATATATGTTCAACTAATACATTTGCAGCACGAATATGAAAACCAAATATATATTTACCGCAGTCATAGCTGCTGTTGCAATGTTTGCAGGCTGCTCCGAGGAAGACAATCTCGAGCTTGACAATCTTCAGGTGTCGAAATCGTACGTCACCATAGATCCGAAGGGAGGTGAAGCTTCCATCGAGATAACGGCCACGGAAGACTGGTCGTTGAACCATGAGGTCGATGTCATCGGCAAGAAGCTCGACGACGTGAAAGGTATCGTAGCGGACACAACGCAGTCCAAGCAGCTTGAGCTCGACGACAATACGTGGTTCAAGGTGTCGGCCGAGGAGGGAAGCAAGGGCAAGACGACCGTGACATTCACGGCTTCCGCCACTGAAACATCCAGGGCATCAAGCATCTCCATCAAGGCGGGAGACAAGCTTCAGACTCTCATCATCGCCCAGACGGTCAAAGCAGATGTGGAAGTGGTCTCTGTCAAGGAGGTTCTTGAGGGCGTGGAGAGCAAGACATATCGCGTGAAAGGCAGCTGCTCCACGATCACCAACACCTCCTACGGCAACTGGTATATGACCGACAGCGAGGGCAACAGCCTGTATATCTACGGCACCGTGGATGCCACCGGTTCATACAACTGGGACAGTTTCGATATCGCAGTGGGCGATGAAGTCACGGTTGAGGGCGCAAGACTGACTTATGGCAGCACCATCGAGATTAAGGATGCCGTCTTCGTAGGGGTGAAGAAAGCGCTTCTTCTCAGTGACGATGTCTCCAAATACATAGCCAAAGATGCGGGAGCGTTCACTATCAAGATCGAACCGAAGGGTCAC
>CAVECU010000194.1:2233-2728 GCA_963614015.1 uncultured Eubacteriales bacterium | reverse complement strand
GGCCGGAGGCATCACCCAGCACATCGGAGCATACAACGTCAAGCTTGCCAACGGACGCAGAATCACGTTCCTCGACACTCCGGGACACGAAGCATTCACGGCGATGCGTGCCCGTGGAGCGAAGATGACCGACCTGGCTATCATCATCATCGCGGCGGATGACGCGATAATGCCGCAGACTGTCGAGGCTATCAGTCACGCGCAGGCTGCCGGAGTACCTATGGTGTTCGCCATCAACAAGATAGACAAGCCGGGAGCAAACCCGGAGAAAATCAAGGAACAGCTTTCAAATATGAACATCCTCGTGGAGGACTGGGGCGGAAAGTACCAGTGCCAGGAGATCTCCGCCAAGAAGGGCATCAATGTGGACCTGCTTCTCGACAAGGTGCTTCTGGAAGCCGATATGCTTGACCTCAAGGCCAATCCGAAGCGCAGAGCCACAGGAGCGGTCATCGAGTCATCGCTGGACAAGGGGCGCGGATATCTCGCTACGGT
>CAVECU010000194.1:0-2223 GCA_963614015.1 uncultured Eubacteriales bacterium | reverse complement strand
GTGCAGAACGGCTCGATGAAAGTCGGAGACATTATGCTGTCAGGCTGCTACACGGGCCGCATCAAGGCTATGTTCAACGAACGCGGCCAGAAAGTGGACGTGGCAGGCCCTTCCACCCCTGTTTCAGTGCTCGGACTCAACGGAGCGCCGACAGCCGGCGAGACCTTCAACATTATGGCCGACGAGAAGGAGGCGAGGGAAATCGCCAACAAGCGGGAGCAGCTGATCCGCATCCAGGGCATAAAGACCCAGAAGCATATGACGCTCGAAGAGATCGGGCGGCGCATCGCCATCGGCAACTTCAAGGAGCTCAATGTCATCGTCAAGGGCGATGTGGACGGCTCTGTGGAAGCGCTCTCCGACTCTCTCATCAAGCTCTCCACCGAGGAGGTCAAGGTCAATGTCATCCACAAGGCTGTCGGCGCCATTTCGGAATCCGACATCCTGCTTGCGGCCGCGTCCGACGCCATCATCATCGGATTCCAGGTGCGTCCTTCGACCAATGCGAGAAAGCTTGCGGAGAAAGAGGAAATCGACATCCGTCTCTACTCTGTCATCTACGACGCCATCAACGAGGTCAAGGACGGTATCGAGGGTATGCTTGCTCCGGAGGAGAAAGAGGAGATCACCGCCACTGCCGAGGTTCTGGAGACCTTCAAGATTTCCAAGGTCGGCACCATCGCGGGAGCCATCATACGCGAGGGCAAGCTCCAGAGGACTGCCAAGGTGCGCGTCATCAGGGACGGCATCGTGATCTACACGGGAGAGCTCGGCTCGCTGAAGAGATTCAAGGACGATGTCAAGGAAGTGTCCATGGGTATGGACTGCGGTCTCAACATCCAGAACTTCAACGACATCAAGATCGGCGACATCGTCGAAGCATACCAGATCGTGGAGGTGAAGCGTACGCTGTAAGCGGGAGGCGGAAGAATCCGGCGCGCGGCTCAGATCCGCGAAGCCTCCACCGCCGCTTTCACATCGTGGACACGCAGAATTGTTGCACCGGACAGTACAGCTGCCCGGTGCAGTTCTTTTGTGCGCTCAAGTACTTCGGGGCTGTCGGGAGTGAGCCCCATAGGCTTATAAATCATAGATTTGCGGGAAATGCCGACAAGAATCGGCCGGCCGAAGACCTTGAAGCGGGAGAGGTCGTCCAGCAGTTTGCGGCACTGCTCGGGAGTCTTGGCGAAGCCGAAGCCCGGGTCCAGAATCCAGTTCGAGATGCCGCAGGTCATAGCCCTCTGCTCGAATTCCCTGAAATACTCCATCACCGACTCCGTGACATCCCGGTAGTCGCAGAGGCTCTGCATCATCGACGGAATCCCGCGTTTGTGCATGGCTATGTATTCGAGAGAGGATTCGCCCACATTGCGGAGCATCAGGGGATCATCCTCCCCGGCCGATATGTCATTGACAGTCACTTCGCCTATCAAGTCAAGCGCTCTCTCCACGATGCTCCAGCGGAATGTGTCTATGGATATGCCCACGCCCTCAGGGACAAGACGCCTTACGGCAGGCAGGACGGCACGCAGCCTCTCCCATTCCTCCTTTTCATCTACGAGTTCAGCTCCGGGACGGGTGGAGCAGGCCCCGACATCTATATAGGAGGCGCCCTCTTCTATCATTGCCCCGACTCTCCGCTCCGCCTCGCAGACGGTCATCGCCCGGCTCGGAGCGTAGTAGGAATCCGGAGTGGCATTCAGGATGCCCATTATTCTGACTTTTGTATCCATTCTGTCCTGCATTTCACTTAAAGGATTGGTTTTCCGAAGCGCAAATATAGGAAGATTCCGGCCAAAAACGGCAAAGCGCGGATGAACGATTTGGAAAGTCGGTTTTAATTGTTACCTTTGTGGGTCAGCCGATGACATCGGTGGCTGTCGCCGCCTTGTCCCGGCTCGCAGGGAAATGGATATGCGTATGTCAGCCACATATCTGTTCTTATCTAACCTGTTGACTCTCATCGCATTCCGCGGGGGGGGGGCATTAATCGGAACATATACTCGCCGAAGAGGAGTTTTGGAAGTCTGCACCTGCCGGAGAAATCCGGGCGGACGCTTTGCCGTGCCCTGCATCTTACTTGTTGACCACCAAATGACAGTCAAATCATCATACTTTTTTGTCCACTTAACCATTACTAACTAACCCTCAAGCGCTTTATGAAAAAGATTTCAGGATTCATCGCTGCTTTGGCGCTCGTAGCCATCGCGGCATCCTGCGAGA
>CAVECU010000193.1:0-2728 GCA_963614015.1 uncultured Eubacteriales bacterium | reverse complement strand
GGTCAAGACTGCGAGGGCGAATTTCTCCAAGCACCCGCTGCCCATGGTGAATGTAAGTCAATTGAATTCCAATCTACCTACTCAGGGATGATTTCGTACCGAAACTGATTTGAGCGGTCTATTCTGCATAATGGAGAGACCGCTCTTTCAAGATACCCGCAGACGACAGATATCCCTAATAGTTCAATCCGAACGACCATAGCGGCAAAGTGTTCATATAGGCATATTCTATGTCATCTTTGCCGACATAGGTATCGCTGATATCCGCAATCTGCTTCCTTGTCTTCGACTTGCCGCTGACCTCAAAGGTGTATCCGCCGATAGACCTTCTCGACTTTTTCCACCAGAGACATCCCGCCTGATGCCATATTCAGGAGGCGGATGAGTTTCGCCTTTTCCAGATACACCATATAGTCGGCGACAGTGCTCCGGTCAGCAGATATCGCCCGGCCAATCTCCGAGAAGTTCGGTTTGAACGGAACACTTGTGGAAATGACGCACAGCAACTTCTTGAGTTTGTGCGCCGTAGATATGTTCATCCTTGCGGACGACGGGATATCCACTTCCATCGTCTGACCGATCACATTTTCAAGTCTGGTCAAATAGTCATCCTGATTGAAGAAAGGGAAATATCCGTGGGACAGATAGTCCTTGAAATACTTGAGCGGATGACTGACCTCCTCGGGAAGCACCGCTTTTCCGGAGATGATCTCGTCAAGACTGAACTGAAATATACTGAATTTTTAAAACCTGCGGAATCTGTTCCGCGATCCCCGAATGCTGCGCACCAATATACGCCCGTTTAATAGTGCACATCCGCAAGGCTCCTGCGGCAGGCCCGGAAGGGCGCAGGCAGGAGAGCGAAATAGCATCAATATGGTTAATTAAATTATTGCTTATGAAAAAAGTCAAAGTCTTCGTAACGGCTCTGATGATTCTGGTCACGGGCGCGGCCAATGCCCAGAATATCCAAGTAAGCGGAAAAGTGACGGAATCCTCCGGTGAGGCCGTTCCATTCGCTTCCGTGTACATCAAGGGTACAACCAACGGAGTGAGCACCGATGCTGAAGGACATTATGTCATTTCTGCGGCATCCGATGCCACACTCGTATTCTCGTCCATCGGCTATCAGACCCTCGAAGCCGCAGTCAACGGAAAAAGCATCGTCAATGTCACTTTGCTTGCGGACTCGCAGTTCCTTGACGAGGTCATCGTCACGGCGGTCGGCATCCAGCGCTCCGAAAGGTCGCTCGGATACTCGGTAACAAAGGTAAATTCGGAAGAAACCGTGCACAGGGCTGAGCCGGATCTTCTCCGTGCTCTTGACGGAAAAGTGGCCGGAGTACAAGTCAGCTCACCATCGGGTGACGCGGGCGGCGCTACAAGAATAACCATCAGGGGCAACTCTTCGTTCCTCGGCAACAACCAGCCGCTCTACGTGGTTGACGGTGTTCCGTACAGCAATGACGGGACCTCATCGAGCGGCCGAGGCAGCGGACTCGGCGGTGCGTACGGCTCCGGTATCTCCACGCTTGACCCGAATGATATTGAGTCGATGAGCGTGCTCAAAGGAGCGGCAGCATCTGTACTCTACGGCTCCAGAGCCGCCAATGGAGTCGTGCTCATAACCACGAAATCGGGAGCGAAAAACGGCGGCGGCCCGAAAGATCTGGAGATAACGTTCAACAGTTCTTATTCCATAGAGACCATCGCCTCGCTTCCGGACTACCAGAACACCTACGGACAGGGCAGCAACTTCATGTTCTCCGGAAGCAACGGCTCCTGGGGAGCCGCATTCACAGAAGGGGCTACCATGGACATGTATGCCGACATAGCCGCAGAGTATCCCGATCTCGCCCTTCAGCTCTATCCGGAACTTGGCGGCAAGATCCCGTACAAGGCCTACAAAAACAACGTCAAGGATCTCTTCCGCACAGGAGGGATCTGGGACATGTCCCTGAACGCGAGAAGCACCAGCGAGACCGGATTTTTCAATGTCACAGGTTCCTGGCTGTCACAGGACAGCTACATTCCGGGCTCTGAATTCGACAGATACTCGTACAGCGTGGGCGGCTCGCAGAAGCTCAAGAACGGCGTGCGGTTCGGCGGAAACATAGCCTTCTCCTACACGGATCAGCGGAGCCCGATGTATGGCAACAACCAGTCATCCGCTTCGTTCGGAGGCCTGTCTTCTCTGGCCAGAGCGTTCATCATGCCGAGAAGCTGGGACATCCAGAGCTTCCCTTATCAGAAGCAGGACGGAAGCAACCTTCTCTTCCAGCTGTCCAGCCAGGCCAACAATCCTTACTGGGCTTGGGAAAACGACAGGATAAACACTCAGCAGAAGAGGACAGTGGCCAATTTCAACATCGGATATGACTTCACGAGCTGGCTCTCCCTCGACTACACCTTGGGATACAACGGCTATACCCAGGACAGAAAGACCGTCATCAACAAAGGTTCACGCGGATATGCCGGGAAAGGATACATCGGCAAGAGCAACTATGAGGACAACCAGATAGAATCCACTCTCCTGCTCTCGGGCGGGCATCGTTTCGATGATCTCGGGCTCAAGGTCACTCTGGGACACAACTACAATCAGGACATTTCCAAGAGTCTGTCTTCCTCCGGCACAGAGATCGTCAACAGCGGCATCTTCGCCATTGACAACACCAAGCAGCAGACCGCTGCCGAATCATATTCAAAGTCCCGCAAATGGGGCGTGTTC
>CAVECU010000192.1:0-2735 GCA_963614015.1 uncultured Eubacteriales bacterium | reverse complement strand
ACGTCTATGTGCTCGCGGATGGAGCGGACGAAATCATTGGACTCGAATGAAGATCCTCTCACCTGCTCGAAATCCCGAAGCCTTCGGTCATCGCCTCCGTCCGCCCCGAAGCTTGTCATCGCCGACAGGCTGAACTCCTTGCGGGCGTCTTCATAGACCAGATTGTCCAGCGTGATCACGGAGGACTTCCATCTGTCTATGATTCCCAGCATATCCACGGCCGTTGCCGCCGAGAGGTCGATGCCGTAGTATTCCCTGATTATCCGGTAGGCCCAGGTCCATTCATATCCGTAATAATTGCCGTGAATCCTGGCGAAACCTTCCGTTATGCTGTCAATCGAGTCCGCATCTCCGGTCTGTATCCGGTCCATCAGATGTTCCACCGCAGAACGGGGAGCTATGAGCCCGGCGAGATCGACCCAGTGCACAAGTCCCGACTCGAAGTCCGGCTTGAGCGCCTCCCTGAGACTGCCGATGGAGTCGAACTCTGCATTCATTACTCTGGATATGAATGAGTTGCCGAGGAATTTGTCTATTGCGAGCGCATAATATCTCAGTCCGTTGAGAAGTGATGACCGTCTGATTGCTCCGCTCTGATATGAATAGATGTCCGAATTCTTCCCGGAAGTCTCCTGAAGCCGGTGCAGGATGTCTATTGCTTTGAGCATCTTGTTCACCGTGTAAGGGCTGAGGAGATTGTAGTTGATCATATCCAGAAGGTCGGGATCTTTGCGTCCGTCCCGCTGCGGCCATTTCTTCGCGTCCCTTATGGTGCCCACCGACTTGAGATTCGCCCCCGGCATGATGTAAGAAGTGCCTTGATTCTCAATGAGGTAAGAGAACGGCAGATCTGACGTGTCCTGATGGCTGACGTGCCTTCCCATCACAAGGGAGAATGCGCCCACCTTTGCCGGCCACAATATGTAGGAGTCCGAAGACGTCTTGGCGCCGCGCTCCATAATCCCCTGATGGATAGGCCCGAGCTTGTACATGTGGTTGCTCTGGTTGGAACCGGATCCGGCATTCATGAACGAGAACATCCCGGCTATCAGAAGCGTGGACTTGTGATGCGTGACGGTGTACGGCCCGGCGAATATGGCGCAGGCCTCACCGTTCTCTCCCTGACAGTTGCTGAAGAACAGGGAGTCGGAAGCGGAGTAATTGTGCCCGAGACGGCAGGACTGCCCCACGAAGCATCGTGACAGGGTCACGCCGTCCTCCACGGAAGAGCCGCTGCACACTATGAAATCATCTCCGATGACGCCTACTCCGATATGTATCGGGGCGTGGACGTTGGAGTTGAGACTGCCGTTCTTGAGCCTCGCCGCCCCCTCTATCTTGCAGCAGTCGCCGATTTTGACATTCTTGACATATCCGGCATCCACGATTGTGACATCGGAGCCTATGTGCCCGATGTCCGAGGAGATGCTTTCGACATATTTCCCGATGAGACTGCGCAGCCTGGCCGCGAGCTCCGGGCGGTGGCGGTACAGCGCCATTATATAGGCTGTCTGGGCGGTCAGGCGGTCGAAAATGACCACCTCCCTGCCTCCTGTCTCATTCAGCACCGAGACCTCGACCCCGTTTCCGAAGGAGGACACACCGTCGGTCAGTATGATGTCCACATTCTCGATGAATGTGCCGGAGCCTATCTCGTAGTTCGCGATATAGTTCTTGACGTTCTCTATGCAGCAGTCATCTCCGACTGTCACATTGTGCATGGTGGCGCAGTAGAGCCCCGAGTGCTTCTTCATTCCCCCTGGGAGCGTGAACTCCTTGTTGAACGCCCCGATGCGGATATCGCCCGAGAATCGTACCGACTTCACATATTCTGCGGAGAATCCGTCCGCCACCTGTATCCGCGTCCAGTCCGCAGCGCTGCATGAGTTGGCTTTCAGCGCCGCCGTCTCCGCTTCCGTAAGATGTCTGTATGCCATGTCTCGAAAGAGCTATCTCCGCTTGCCGATGCTGAACGACAGCCCGAAGTTGATGCTTGTATTCAGCTTGCCGTAAGGATATAGTCCGCCCCCGTCTGTCTTGGCGTAGTTGAGAAGCAGATGGTCGGTGCCTATGAACAGGTTGAATCCCGATGTGTGGAATCCTATCACAGCCCCGAGAGAGGAACCGAACTTGGATACCGCATAGCTTACTCCTGCGCTGAACCATCTTGTCGGCTCCGCATTGACGGAAAGCCTGCCTTCAGTCCAGGTGTAAGCCCCGTTGATGTAGGTGGAACTCAACAGGCCCGCGGACAGCCCTTTGTAGAAAGGCATAGTGTATTCCGCTCCGGCATTGATCGTGGCGGCCACCATCTTGCCGCGCGTACCGTCTTCCCCGGTACGCCTGAAGTCGAACATATCCATGAAATCGTCTGTCAGATCGTCAATCTGGCTGTCGAGGGAATTGCTGCCGCCTCCGTCAAGGGAGATGTCGTCAAATCCATCGAATGACCATCCGTCCCCGCTTGTCTCGGCGACCGTGGTGTGATTCCATGACATATATCCCAGATCGTTTATCGCCAGCGACACCTTGAGCCCCTCGATGACTTCCATTTCCGCTCCAAGGTCTATCGCCGCTCCGAATCCGCACGGCAGTGATTCGGCATCTGTCTCGATACTCCCGAAGTCAAGCAGATCGTTGTCCGCCGGGCTGTCAACTTTCGCTCCGGATTCTCCCTTTGTCTGGATGCTTGCCGGCATGGACGACTTCAGATACCCTTCGGACTGGACTGACCA
>CAVECU010000191.1:0-2795 GCA_963614015.1 uncultured Eubacteriales bacterium | reverse complement strand
ATCGACTGAAGATTTCATTTCAGTCGATATCTCGCACCTATCCGGTGCGGTCCCTAACGGGACTTATTAGTGCCACTAACAGCCCTGCCCGCCAGCTCCGGCCGTCCGCTGATGCGGACTTGTCAGTCACTCCGTTGGAAATTTCAGCAGCAGCCGGGCTTTCCGTCAAAAGATTTTATTACTTTTACGTGTTTGAACGGAGAGACTATGGACAGCAGGACTTCAGCATTTGAAGCGGAATACATCATTGACGGCGTGAGGAAGGAGCTCTCGCCGGGGCAGATCCTTGACGAGGCGTCGGGCATCGTCAGAGAGGACTCCCCGGGAGCCGGGATACAGGACTGCGTGCCGGGGTTCCGGTCACAGGAGAGCACACCCGATGCCGGACGGCGGCGTGGAGAGCAGGATGCGGCGTCCAGGCCGGAGCCTGTAGTGGACGAGTCCGTGGACCCCGGACTTGCAGGAGATTTCCCCGACATCGCGAAGGCCTGCAGATACCTCGGTCCGATAAGCCGCCGCATCAGGAAGCCCAGAAACATCCCTCCCTGCTACGCCGCAAGCCTTACCAAGGCGGAGGCGGCGAGAGCGCTGCTCGACACTCTCTGGAGGACAGGCCATTTCCGTCTGGACGACTTGCAGCTCTCCGCACATTGGGAGTGGGACAGGAAGAAAGTGGGCAATCTGGCCGCATTTTATTCTTCCACAGAGTCGCTGGGCGAATATCTCGACCAGCTCGGAGTCCGGCTCGGAGGCTATGACTTCAAGGACGATTCCAAGCAGTGCTGCATCAGATTCGACGTCTCGGCAGGCGGCCTCGTCCAGGACTGCGGTGACGATGACGTTGAGACCGCCGACATAGCGGAAAGCATCGACCGGGACATCCAGGGAGCTCCGGAAGCGCATCCGTCCGTCCCGGACTACGAAATCCCGTTCAGAACACAGAACCCCGTGATAGGCAGGAAGCGCATCTGCGACTCGCACATTTCCAGAAACAGGGGAGCCTGGCTCATCTACATTCCGTTCGACACCTGCGGATTCCGGCTCGGGGGTTCGCTCCTGTCCGAAGTCTCCGGCATCTGCGGCGGCAAAGCCCCCGACATATCCGACCCCGACTATTTCATCGACTGCTACGAGGTGGTGAGAGAGTTTGCGGAAGATGGAGTGATCACGGCCGGCGTGACCGTGGGGCCGGGAGGACTCGCCGCAGCATTGAACGGCTTCACCACGACTTTCTGCGGCATCGACGCCGACATCTCCGGGATAATGCGTTCCTATGAGGGAACCGATGCCGCTGGGGTGCTGTTCGGAGAGACGCCGGGAGTCCTGATCGAGATACGCGATGCCGATTTTGACTATGTGGATGCGGAGCTCCTGCTTCAGGATGTGGCGTACTTCCCTGTCGGCCATCCCGGCAGAAGCGGCCTGAGGATCTCGCAGGACGGCTGCGGCATTCCGGGCATTCTGCAGTCGCTTCTCGACACCCAGACCGCCGAAGGCGAAGACTGAGCGGGCGGAGACCGTCCATTTGGGGAATTGCGATTTTTAACAAAATCAAGCGATTTCTAAACGGCTCTTAACTTATTTTGATTAAATTTGCATTCCGTGTCCGCTGCGGGCCGGAAGCGCCACGCAAGACGGGAAGCGGAATGCAGTTTTCCCGTCATCCGCATCTGCGGCGGAGCGCAAGACAGCTAATCCAAAAACATTCGAAATATGCTTGAAAAAAAGAAAAGGGTGTACCGTTTCGGAGGCAAACAGGCCGAAGGGAACGGCACTATGCGCGAGCTTCTCGGCGGAAAAGGCGCCAATCTCGCTGAAATGAACCTTCTCGGAATGCCGGTGCCGGCAGGTTTCACGATCACTACGGAATGCTGCGCGGAGTATTACGCTCTCGGCGGAGGCTATTCCGAAGACCTCAAGAAAGATGTCGCTGAAGCGCTCAAGGCTACGGAGCAGGTGATGGGCAAGAGATTCGGTGACACCGAAGATCCGCTTCTGGTAAGCTGCCGCTCGGGCGCGAGAAGCTCCATGCCGGGAATGATGGACACCATCCTCAACATCGGTCTCTGCTCCGCGACCATCCCGGGAATGATCAAGAAGACGGGCAATCCGCGTTTCGTATATGACGCCTACAGACGTCTCATCATGATGTATTCCGATGTCGTGATGGAGAAGGCCGAGGGCATAGAGCCGGAGGACGGCAAGGGCATCCGCCAGCAGCTCGACAAGATGATGTCCGAGCTCAAGGACGCCAAAGGATACAAATCCGACACCGACATCACCGCTGAAGAGCTCAAGGATCTCTGCGTCAAGTTCAAGGACAAGGTCAAGGAAGTCCTCGGCGTCGAATTCCCGGACACGGCTGAAGCTCAGCTCTGGGGCTCGATCGGCGGCGTGTTCAAGTCCTGGAACGGAAAGCGCGCCATCGCATACAGGAAGATCGAGAAGATTCCGGATGACTGGGGCACGGCAGTGAACGTGCAGTCGATGGTATTCGGAAACATGGGCAACACATCGGCTACCGGAGTGGCATTCTCCCGCAACCCGGCAAACGGTGACAACAAATTCTACGGCGAGTGGCTCATCAACGCCCAGGGAGAGGATGTCGTGGCCGGCATCCGCACTCCGAACCCTCTGAACGAAGCCACCAAGACAGACAAGAACAGGTCTCTCGAGTCTCTCGAGAAAGCCATGCCTGAAGTATATAACGAGCTTGACGATATCCGCAGGAGGCTTGAAGAGCATTTCCACGACATGCAGGACATCGAGTTCACCATCCAGGAGGGACATCTTTG
>CAVECU010000190.1:0-2812 GCA_963614015.1 uncultured Eubacteriales bacterium | reverse complement strand
GCTGCTATGCGAGTTTCCATTCAAGTGTGTTGACCCCGTCTTTCAGCGCGAGGTTCAAGCCCACTTTGACTACGGACTTGGCGCCAAGCTTGAAGGCATCGGCGTAGCGGCGGGAATCGATCTGCGCCAGGGCTTCGTCCACGCTGCCGCCTATCTTCAACTCCATCACATAGACGACAGAGGCCGTCTCCAAGGTGATGTCGATCCTGCCCCGCGCCGTGCGCTGCTCCACTGCGATGCGGTAGTCCGTCAGCAGCGCGAAGATGATGTAGAGCGTCTGCTGCCAGTGGCCCTCGTAGTGAGTGTTGTCGCAGTATGGCACCGTCTCCAGAAAGTCAGCGAGCAGCTGCAGGCCGCCGTCGATGTCTCCGTTTTTCAGAAGAACCGACATCCGGGCGATGGCGACTCTGCCTTCATCGGTCTTCCTGTTCAGATAGCCCGGCAACAGACTGTCAAACAGTCCGACACGTATTTCACGGTTCGGCAGGTCAAGGGTATAGAGCTCCGTATCTTCATCATATCCCTTGATGGTGAGGTAGCCGCTCTGATACAGAAGCGGCACGATGGTCGTCATCGTCTCCGTTGCGGCATCGAATGCGGAAGCCCTGGCCAATGACGGCTTCAGATCATCCGGCTGCACCCCGAACTTCCGCATCATCTCGATGAGATATGTCGGGGTCCCCGAGCCGAACCAGTAGGCATCCATTTTCTGCCTGGCGAAGCAGTTCAACAGGCTGAACGGGTTGTACACATCAGGCGAAGGCCACGTGAAGTGGTAGCCGTCATACTGATCCTTCAACCTCTGAACGGCGTCCGCCCGGCTCAGATTCAACTTGCCGGCCAAAATGTCGATATCTCCGCTCATCTGCGTGAGCAGCTCCTCCTCGGTGATGCCGCAGATGCCGGCATAAGGCTCGTCCATGCTCACATTTGCGATATTGTTCAGCACGCTGAAGATGCTCAGCTGCGAGAACTTCGTGATGCCGGTCAGGAACACGAATCGCAGCATCGGATCACAAGCCTTCAACGGACTGTAGAAATTGCGCATCACACCCCGGAGCACAGGAAGCTGGACTTCCTCATGCATCACATCCAGAAGCGGCGCGTCATACTCGTCGATGAGCACCACCACCTGACGGCCGGTCTGCTGACAGGCGGCTGTGATGAGGTCTGTCAGGCGGACATTGGGATCAGGCTTGTCGCTATGCAAGCCGAACTGTGCTTCCTGCCTCTCAAGACTGTAGAGCAGATACCGCTCCAGCTGTTCCTTCTCCATATGCTTCCCGCCAGCCATACTGAAGTGCAGCACAGGGTATTGCGTCCATTCCTTCTCCAGATCGGCAATGGCGAGACCTTCAAACAGGTCTTTCCTCCCCTCGAAGTAGCTCTTGAAGGTGGACACCAGCAGCGACTTGCCGAACCGGCGGGGACGGCTCAGGAAGAAATACTTCCCGTCCGTATGGGTCATCCGATAGACATATCCCGTCTTGTCGATATAGACGTTGTCATTCCGTCTGATCTCCTCAAACGTCTGGATGCCGATAGGGTATAATTTTCTCTCCATATTCTTGTTTCAGGGGTGAACAGTAAGGATACTTTCCCGCTCCGTCAAATCCGTTCGACTGCCAAGAGAATCTCCTACTTGCCGGCTGCTGCTATGCGAGTTTCCATTCAAGTGTGTTGACCCCGTCTTTCAGCGCGAGGTTCAAGCCCACTTTGACTACGGACTTGGCGCCAAGCTTGAAGGCATCGGCGTAGCGGCGGGAATCGATCTGCGCCAGGGCTTCGTCCACGCTGCCGCCTATCTTCAACTCCATCACATAGACGACAGAGGCCGTCTCCAAGGTGATGTCGATCCTGCCCCGCGCCGTGCGCTGCTCCACTGCGATGCGGTAGTCCGTCAGCAGCGCGAAGATGATGTAGAGCGTCTGCTGCCAGTGGCCCTCGTAGTGAGTGTTGTCGCAGTATGGCACCGTCTCCAGAAAGTCAGCGAGCAGCTGCAGGCCGCCGTCGATGTCTCCGTTTTTCAGAAGAACCGACATCCGGGCGATGGCGACTCTGCCTTCATCGGTCTTCCTGTTCAGATAGCCCGGCAACAGACTGTCAAACAGTCCGACACGTATTTCACGGTTCGGCAGGTCAAGGGTATAGAGCTCCGTATCTTCATCATATCCCTTGATGGTGAGGTAGCCGCTCTGATACAGAAGCGGCACGATGGTCGTCATCGTCTCCGTTGCGGCATCGAATGCGGAAGCCCTGGCCAATGACGGCTTCAGATCATCCGGCTGCACCCCGAACTTCCGCATCATCTCGATGAGATATGTCGGGGTCCCCGAGCCGAACCAGTAGGCATCCATTTTCTGCCTGGCGAAGCAGTTCAACAGGCTGAACGGGTTGTACACATCAGGCGAAGGCCACGTGAAGTGGTAGCCGTCATACTGATCCTTCAACCTCTGAACGGCGTCCGCCCGGCTCAGATTCAACTTGCCGGCCAAAATGTCGATATCTCCGCTCATCTGCGTGAGCAGCTCCTCCTCGGTGATGCCGCAGATGCCGGCATAAGGCTCGTCCATGCTCACATTTGCGATATTGTTCAGCACGCTGAAGATGCTCAGCTGCGAGAACTTCGTGATGCCGGTCAGGAACACGAATCGCAGCATCGGATCACAAGCCTTCAACGGACTGTAGAAATTGCGCATCACACCCCGGAGCACAGGAAGCTGGACTTCCTCATGCATCACATCCAGAAGCGGCGCGTCATACTCGTCGATGAGCACCACCACCTGACGGCCGGTCTGCTGACAGGCGGCTG
>CAVECU010000189.1:0-2815 GCA_963614015.1 uncultured Eubacteriales bacterium | reverse complement strand
CTTTCTTTCCAACTTTTGCCTTCTTCCTTACCGCTTTCTTTTTTGCTGCTTTTTGCTCTTGTTTTTCTTCTTATTCGCCATCTTCGGTCTTGTTTTCAGTTGCGGCTCTCTTGCTGACTCTTCTTGCGGACGCCCTCACCTTGGACACGGCTTTCGGCTTCACACGTCCGGCCGGACGGCTTTCGGCCACAGGCTCATCGGTGTATTCGGTCCTCACGGCATCGGCCCACAGATCCTCCAGGCGGTAGAACTCCCTGTATTGGGTGAGGAATATGTGCACCACCACTTCCCCGTAGTCGAGGATGATCCAGAAATCATTTTCCAGTCCCTGCATGCGCAAGACTTTCTGACCGCATTTCTCCTGCATTCTCACAAGAATATTGTCAGCTATCGCGGCCACGGCAGTCGTCGAATCCGCATTGCACACGACGAAATGATCCGTAATAGCTGAACCTATCGGCCTCAGGTCAAGGGAAACCACTTTCTGCCCCTTCTTCTCCAGCATCGCATCGGTTATGACCTTCAGAACTTCGTTTTCCATTGTTATATCTGATTTGAGTTTTCGCATATTCCGTATATTTGCATAGCTCACAAATATACGACAAAAATCAGTCCAATGAAAGAAAGCAGCCTCATCCGGTGGTATGATATCATAGATTCGACTAATTCACAGGCCAGAAGATGTCTGGATGAGGTTGACAATATGGCAGTCTTCGCGGCCGCATATCAGACGGCAGGCCGAGGTCAGCGCGGCAACAGGTGGTCAAGCTCCCGCGGCGAGAACCTGACGTTTTCTATACTTCTCAAAGGTGCGGCCGCAGGAAACCTCGGAGCTGGAGAGCAGTTCCGCCTCAGCGAGGTGGCGGCCCTCGCCACATACGACTTCATCTTGTCGGAGGGGGTGGAGTGCCGGATCAAATGGCCCAATGATATCTATTTCAGAGACAAGAAGATATGCGGCATATTGATTGAAAACATATTGGAAGGCGAAGCCGTCGCCGCCAGCATTGTCGGAATAGGGATCAATCTCAACCAGACGGAGTTCCCTCCGGAGCTCCTCAATCCGGTGTCCCTCAAGATGCTGACAGGCGTGCATCGTCAGCCGGAGGCGGCACTGGAGAAATTCATGGAGCATTTCACTTTCAGGCTGCAGGGCATAGGCGACAGCGAGGGGTTGAAGGCGGCATATGAATCGGTGATGTACCGCAAGGATTCCGAATATCAGTTCAGAGATCTGAGGACGGAGGCGATCTTCCGGGGGACGATCAGAGGAGTGTCCCCTTGCGGCAAGCTCATGGTGCAGATGCCTGGCGGGGAGATGGAAGAATTCACATTCAAGGAAATAGGCTACATCATCTGATGCGGTGCTGCGGATCCCCTTATCGCTCTTATGGCTGCGGCCGGATCCGGTGACTTGAACACGGAACTTCCCGCCACGAGAATGTCAGCCCCGGCGGCCGAGACGGCTGCGGCATTGTCCGCCGTCACTCCGCCGTCGACCTCGATCAGCGCCCGGCTTCCGCGTCTTGAGAGCTCATCCCTCAGTGTCCTCACCCTCGGGCAGGTGTCTTCAATGAATTTCTGACCTCCGAAGCCGGCGAATACCGACATGATGAGGAAGAAGTCGGCATGGCCGACAAACGGGAACAGTCTTTCCACGGGCACATCCGGATTGATGGCCAGCCCGGCCTGTACGCCCCGGCCTCGGATCACGCCGAGCAGCTCTTTCGGGTCGCTCCCCTCCTGCTCCGCAGCCTCGAGGTGAAAGCTTATCATCGAAGCCCCGGTGCCGGCGAATCTCTCGAGATATTTCCCGGGATGAACGATCATCAGATGGATGTCCATCGGCACGGTGGCTTTGGCCGCGATGGCTTCCACAATCGGGAAACCGAATGACAGATTGGGCACGAACGTGCCGTCCATCACATCCAGATGGAACAGGTCAGCATTGGCGTTGACCATCTCCACATCCTTGTCAAGATGCAGGAAATCAGCGGAAAGGATAGACGGAGCGACAAGTGCCATGGCGATAGCTTCTTATTTGAAATTGGTGACGACATCGACCAGAAGCTTCACGAACTTCTCATTGGATGCGATGTCCAGCTTCTCGCCCGGAGCGTGGACTCCTCTCAGAGTAGGGCCTATCGAAATCATGTCCAGTCCCGGAAATTTGGTCAGGAAAAGTCCGCATTCCAGTCCGGCGTGTATCGCTTTGACCTCCGGCTCAGCGTGGAACAGCTTCCTGTAGGACGCCACCGTTTCCTTGAGGATGCGGGAGTCCATATCCGGAGTCCAGCCCGGGTACGGATCGGAATGAGAGACCTCGGCCCCGGCAAGACGCAGAGACGCCGCCACCTTGTCGGCGATGAATTTCTTCTCGGACTCCACGGAGCTTCTCTGGTTGGTCTTCACGATGATTTCGCCAGGCGTGTCCATACTTACTGCGGCAAGGTTGCTTGATGTCTCGACAAGACCTGCAATATCCTGGCTCATAGCCAGTACGCCATGGTGCACGGACAGGAGCGCCATGATGAGTCTCGATGCGACATCGGACGGGAGGACTTCCCCGCCGCAGCCGCATTCTCCGGCTTCGAACTGCACATCCGGATCCGTACGGTGGAATTCCGCTTTCACCTCGGAAGCGAAAGCCTCGAAGTCTGCGATCAGCGCGGAGACACCGGCCTCCGGCACTGCCACAACGGCCTCACACTCGCGGGCGATTGCATTGCGCTTGCTGCCTCCCTTGATGCGGCAGATCTGCATGGCCTCGAGACGGTCATAGAGGAAACGCGCCATAATCTGTACGGTGTTGGCC
>CAVECU010000188.1:0-2850 GCA_963614015.1 uncultured Eubacteriales bacterium | reverse complement strand
GGGCCTGCGCTATCTCGTGGGCGAGGAACTTGTAGTGATCCTTGTCGGCACCCTTGGCGGAAGACGCCCTTTTGTCCACGATCTTCTGAATCTTGAGAAGGGTGGAATAGAACACGGCCTTGCCCTGGATCTTGATGTCGGACTCCCTGCGCGCCACTGTCAGACTGTGTTCCGCCTGATGGGCGGCGTGACCGCAGCCGATATGCTGGCAAGGCCAGATGTCATCCCGGGAGAACACCCCGAGCGAGAACATATCGTCGGAGGCAAAGCTCTTGCCGCTGCTCGCCGGGCTCTTGAGCATGCCAAGATAGTCGAACACCGCATAGACGAAGGCATATTCCATATTCCTGTCCGAGAGAGTGAGCGGCTTGCCCGCAATCGTCTTGCCGAACACGAGAGAATATACGTCATCTATGTATTCCTCAACGGAATAAGGGTCATCGGACTGTCTGGAGGTGTAGCCCACCTTCGGATAGGCCGAGAGCATATTCCTCACGTAAGCGGCCTGAAGGTCGTTGATGAGAGGGTTGCCCGGGTCGAACTGACGGAGGACCGCAGGGTCCTGGAGCCAATTGGACATATCCACAGCATTGTCATACACAAACTTGAGAGCCTCCTTCTGCTTGGCCTTGGACACAGGCTCGAATGCAGTCTTGCCGTCGCCGTGCACCGGGTAGAGCAGGAAGTTACCACCTATGTACTTGAAAGTGTGGCCCATATAGCGGTTGAACTGCTTGAGCACTTCGTTGTACATCTCCTTGGTGTAGGTGTAGTCCTCGCCGTCCCGGCCTGTCCAGTCGCGGAGATTGCGCATCACGACTTTGAGGTTGCGGATGCCGTATTCGCCGGCTTTGACGGCATCGTCGCCGAGGGACTCGGTCTGAGCCGCCGGGTCAACCGACGAGAGGAACTCCTGCTCGCCGTACCAATACATAGGGTCATCGGCATGGGCCTTGATCCAGGCGTTGAGCACAGGCTTTTCGGCCTCGGGATCGGCAGCCTCGAAGATTGGCTTGTAGCCCCAGCTGATGGCGAAGCAGTCATAGACGCCGAGCCTCGGAGGCAGGAGCCAGGAGATGCCGTCTTCCGGCTGAGCTATGTAGTTGTATCTGGCATAGTCCATCACGGACGGAGTGGTGCCGTATTCCTGCGTGAATGTCTTGCTGCGCAGAGAATCCACAGGATAGGCGTACGACGCCCTCATATTGTGCATGAGGCCGAGAGTGTGACCTATCTCGTGCACCACAAGATAGCGCAGGAGCGGGCCCATCTGCTCGGCGGTATAGACTTCCTTGCGGGCCTCCGGATTCACCACGGCGGTCTGGATGAAACTCCAGTTGTGGAGAAGCTTCAGCACATCGTGATAAAAATATACGGAGCCGTTGATGATCTCGCCCGAGCGCGGGTCCGTCCATGACGGGCCCATGGCATTGGCCACGTTGGACGCGGAATATCTCAGGCAGGAGTAGCGGATGTCATCCGGGTCGAATGCCGGGTCGTCCGCCGGATAGTCCCTGGCTACGATGGCGTTCTTGAAGCCGATGGCCTCGAACGCTCTCTGCCAGTCCTCGATGCCCTCTTTGAGATATGGTCTCCATTCGTCCGGGAACGCGCTGTCCACATAATATACTATCGGCTTCTCGGGCTCCACCAGCTCACCGGCCTTGTACTTCTCCAGGTCCTCGGCCTTGGGAGCGATGTTCCATCTGGTGATATACTTCACAGGCTCGCTCCTGTCGGTCTTCTCGGTGAAGCGGACATAGGCGTTGGTGAAATATCCGATGCGGTAGTCGGCAAGCCTGTATCGCATCGGTTTGTCCGGAAGCTGTATCATGGAGACTGTCACCACAGCGGTGAACGGGTCTTTCGCCACCTTGTAGGACATCCTGGTGCGGAACACGATATTCTGCGGGAAAGCCTTGAAGCCCAGGATCGCCGACTTGTCTGACTGGAAGGATCCGCTCTTGCGGCTGACTCCGAACAATCCGTCGAAAGGTGATGACGGGATGAACGGCGACATATACGGCTCATCGCTGCAGAAGAACTTGGACACGTCGATGACGACTCCGGTGGAGTCGGGATTGACGGCCTTGATCTCGAACGACTTCATGATAGGCTTCATATAGTTGAGCTTGAAGCCCTTGTATATAGCCTCCGTAGTGTCGCAGTCAGCCCTCAAGGTGCCGTCGAGCAGATACACGTTGTCCTCGTCGCAGCTCCACTCGACCTGCAGAGGGTCCGAAGGCATCTGGCCGGCGATGACGTCGGAGTTGTCGCTGGTGGAAGACACTTTGGTGGCCAGAAGCATCGGCTTGCCCATCAGAGCAAACGGGATCTCCAGATAATAGTTCTTCTTCACCTTGTGGATGTCCATCACTCCCCTGGCCGTCTCGGCCTCGGCGGTGATGACCTTGTCATAGCTCTTCTTGCCATCGCCGTCAGTCTTGACGGTATCCGACTTGTCCTTCTTCGCGGCCGCTTTGAGCACATCGCCGAGCGACGGCTGCGCGGACATCTGCACGGCCGCCGTCATCGCGGAGACGGAGACGGCGAGCAGCACCTTGATCAATGTTCGTGTCATTTCTTGTTGTTAACGATTATAATGAATATTTGTCGCCGATGGCCTGCAGATCGATTCCGCACTCATCTTTGACAGCTTTTATCAGTATGTTGTACTTGATCTTCATCGTATCGTAGCCCTCCATAAGAGCCTGCATCTCAGCGGACGAGTGGGTCACGATGTAGCGCACATAGTCGGCGAGGTCACCTTCGCGTGACGGAAGCATCTCACCCACATATACCGCATCAGGGTCATATTCCCAGAAGCCGAGAGTTTTCTGCTAATCAGGA
>CAVECU010000187.1:0-2904 GCA_963614015.1 uncultured Eubacteriales bacterium | reverse complement strand
GCTTAATCTCATCCGTCTTGAAATCTCCGCAGATCACCGCCGTAGCGCCGGCCGCATCATTGAAGAGCATCCTGTAGTTCCTCTCGATGGCGTCAAGAGAGGCCTTGCCAAGGAGCTCCTCGCTGATGAGATTAATCCTCGGATTGTCTCCGTATATTGTCTTGTAGATGTGCTGGTTCAACTTGAAATTAGGCTGCTGCACATAGTTGGGGATGACGGCCTTAAGCTGTGAAATCGCCTGATCGAACTCCGCCTGGTCAAATCTCGGATCCGCGAAATACAGATACGTGAGCTGGAGTGCCGTCTCGAGATCCTTCGGAGTTGTCCTTCCGGAAACGCCGTGAGTCAGAGAACTGATGTTCGGAGACACGCTTACATTCTTGCCTGCAAGCATCTTGGTGGCTGCTGTCCCGGAGAACCGCGAAATGCCGCAGAAAGACCGGAATGCCGACCAGATTTCACCCTGGAATGAGGCCAGATCTTCCGCAGGGATAAGTGACTTACCTCCAAGCTTATAGAGGTCGAACACTATCTTGTCCTTCTCGATGTCGGACGGACGGAGGATGACGGTCATGCCGTTCTTCAGCGTCCATACTGTACTTCCCTCTATGCCATCTTTGACAGACTTCACAGCGGAGCCTTTAAGCGATGACGGGTCAAGGAAATCCTTTTCGATGGCTTCCGCCTCATTAGGCTTGATGTCGGAAGCGTTGACTTCAGCGAGGATCTTGCTGAAATCCTCTGCTACAGGAGTTGCAAGGCCTTCTTTTTCAGGACCTTTGAACACGAGAACCATATTGGAATCCGGCAGGCACTGCTCCGCTGTCTGATTGTATGCCTGAGCCGGGAGCATCGCGAAAATCTGCTTTACAAGCTCATACTCGTCAGCAGGCTTCATGTAGGCATAGTTGTCGAAGAAGTTGTTGATGAGCGGCTGCACAAGCTCCGCATTCTTCCTCGTATCGGCTTTCTTGGCGGCGCTTTCATAAGCGGACAGGATCTCGCTCTTCGCCCTTTCGATTTCATCGTCCGAGAATCCGTATTTCTTCATCTTGAGAAGTTCGGTGTAGAATGCCCTGAAAGCATTGAGCGCATCACCCTCACGTGCGGAAACTGTTCCGAACTGCACTTCCATCGTCTCGCAAAGGTTGCCGATGCCGAAAGAGGCGGAGATGAACGGAGCGTCGGCCTTGGCCACGATATCATTGAACCGTTCGCTCATTATGCTGGAAATGACACTCTTGACAAGATCAGAAATCTCACCTATCATCGTGTTGTTGTACTGTTCCGGCATAGCTTCACCTTTCCAGATGACTTCCATATTCGTGCCTACAGCCTCCGGATCGGTGATGATTCCTATCATAGGCTCCTTGTTGCCGGGGATCTTGATGACATCCTTCGGCTTCGGATCCACAGATGCCGGAATATCGGCGAAAATGCTCTTGATCTTGTTCTCAACATAGTCGGGATCCACATCTCCAACCACGATCAAAGCCTGGAGATCAGGGCGATACCAAGTGTGATAGAAATTCACGAGGCTCTCCGGACGGAAATTCTGAAGATTCTCCTGACTTCCGATAAGAGTGCATCCGGCATATTTGGAATCCCCATAATAGTAAGGCAATGACTTCTCGTGCATTCTCCAGCTTGCATTCCTTCTGGAGCGCCTCTCCTCGATGATGACTCCCCTCTCGCCGTCGATCTCGGCCGGATCACAGGTCACGAAATGCGAATAGTCGTGCATGATGAGGATGCAGGTATCTATGACAGACTCCCGCAGAAGAGGAATATTGTTCAGCATATATGTGGTCTGCTCCACGCCTGTGGCGGCGTTGACATTGCCGCCGAAAGAAGCGCCTATGCTCTGAAGATAGTCGAGGATGGCTTTCCCCGGGAAATTCTTCGTCCCGTTGAAGCACATATGCTCCAGAAAATGTGCGAGACCGTCCTGGTCCGGAGTTTCCTGTATCGCGCCGACATCGGTCGCAAGATAGAATTCGGCACGGCCGGCCGGATTGGCATTCTTCAGGATGTAATACGTCATTCCATTGTCCAGCTTGCCTTTGCGCACTGCCGGATCATTTGGAAGCGGCTGATCCATCTGGGCGTTCGCATTGAAGGCGAATGCCGAGAGAAGAGCGACCGCGATAATAAGTACTTTTCTCATAACTGATTATTTATCAATCATTATATTTGGAAACTGTCTTTTGACACAATTCCATACAAAACAGCCTGCAAGTTAGATAAAATCTACATTCAAGACAAAAAATACTATATTTGTATGACACCGCCGCAGGCCGGCACGGCCACAGGCTTCTTCTGTCTGCAATATGTTTGAAGATTTCAGATTAAAAGCATTTATGGCCGTTGCGGAGCACGGCAGTTTCACCAAGGCGGCGAGAGAGCTTGATGTCAGCCAGCCCGCCATAAGCCAGCACATTGGCGCTCTGGAGAAGGAGACCGGCTCCAGACTCTTCACAAGGACCCGGGGTGAAGCTTGCCTCACGGATGCCGGAAGAACGTTCCGGGAGTATGCCGCCCGCATATTGTATTGGTACTCGGCCGCAGGCAGGATGTTCGGAGAGCAAGGCTCGCTTGCGCCCGGCAACACGATACGCATCAGCGCCGCTCCGGTGGTGGCGTCATATCTGATTCCCAAAGCGTTGTCTATGGTGTCCGGCTCCTGTCCGGGCCTTAGGTTCAGCGTCACCGTCCCCGAAAAGACTACAAGGAATGTATCCGGAGACGCATCCGTCCCGGGCAGCCATTTCGAGACTCCGAAAAGCGCGGAAGTGGAGATCACGGTGGCGCCAAGCCCCGAGACAATGGATTTCGAAGGAGAGGAAAAGCTCATCGGCGTGATGGAAGCCGTGGTCATCGCTTCGCCGGAGAACCGTTCCGTCA
>CAVECU010000186.1:0-3001 GCA_963614015.1 uncultured Eubacteriales bacterium | reverse complement strand
TGTCACGAAGTGACTGGGGGTTGGACAATTTGCAAGGGGCTGGACAAAACGCGGTCTCGGAGCGTAGCGACCCAAGGGGTTCAGGGGAATACGGTCCCCTGCGCCCCCGAGGGGCTGTCACGAAGTGACTGGGGGTTGGACAATTTGCAAGGGGCTGGACAAAACGCGGTTTTGTCCAACCCCTTGTAAATTATCTTTACACTTCTGTAAAGATTCTTTACATCCCGGGCATCATTTCCATATCCCAATTCATTGCCCTACAAACAATTAACAGCATTGGCACACACAATGCGCGACAAAACGGCAAATGAAACGGGATATGAAGACAAGCATAAGGACACTGGCAGCCGTCACCACAGCAGTCCTCAGCGCCATCACGGCAAGCGGAGAGACCATGACGCTGAAGGAATGCATGCAATACGCCATCAACAACTCCATCGACGTGAGGACACGGCAGAGCGAGACCGGTGACGCCCGGATCGACCGCAGGGACGCCATTCTCAAGGCTTTCACCCCAAAAGTCGAAGGATCCATATACGCTTATTACAGATGGGGCCGTTCGATAGACCCCGAGACCAACACATACGTGACCACCACATCGCTCACCAATGGATGGTCAGTCTCTGCGGGCATAGACCTTTTCAACGGATTCACGGCAATCAACAACATCAGGATAGCGCGGACCTCCCTGTCGCTCGGACTCTCCCGGGAGGAGCAGGAAGAGGACAAAGTCTGCCTCGCCACTATGGAAGCTTTCTTCAATGTACTGTACTACCACAAGTTGGTGAAGATACTCGAAGAACAGGTGGAGAACGCTGAGTCCGCAGTGACTCTGGCTGCCCGACAGGAGGAACTCGGAGTCAAGGGCCACGCCGACGTGGTGCAGATGGAAGCGGATCTCGCCGACAGGCAGTACGAGCTGACAGCTGCGCGGAACAGCTGCAACGATGCCCTCATCACCCTGGAGGATGTGATGCTTTGGCCTCTCGACAAGACGCTGGAGATTGACACCGACGTGGAGAGTCTCAATGCCGTACAGAGTGGCGGAGACAGCGTTGATGAGATCATCGGCAACGCCAAGAGTTTCCTCCCCGCCATCGCCGTTGCAAAAGGCACTCTTGACAACGCCGGTTTCGCCCTCAAAACCGCGAAATGGCAGTTCACCCCGACACTGAGCCTCTATGGAGGCTGGTCCACCAACTATTACACCTATCCGGGCCAGATCGGGTACTCCCCCATCCCATATTGGCATCAATTCAAGAACAACGGAGGAGAATATCTGGAACTGGTGCTCTCCATCCCCATCTATGACAGGCTCAGCCGCTTCAGCCAGTTGTCCAAAAAGCGCAACGCCTACAGCCGTGCCTCAATGCAGTATGACAAGGCATTGAGGGATGTGGAATCGGAAGTGCGCAGAGCAGTTCAGGACAGGGATGGAGCTGAAGCCGCCCTGATGCAGGCGGAAAGGCGCGCCCAAGTGCAGGACGAGGCGTTCCGGCTCAATTACAGGAAGTTTGAGCAGGGACTCATCTCCGCCATCGAATACAACACCGCTTCCGGCAACCACCTCAAGGCCAAGGCGGAGGCGCTCAACGCCCTCCTGAAATACCAGCTCAAACGCAGGATAGTGGAGTATTACAACGGAGTACGATATATTGACCAGCACTGAGCTGCATCGGCAGGCACAGAACAGCATCGGCGGGAGTTGGGATGCAGTGACAGGAATCTGACATGCCGACCGTCTGAAAGAATGTCGGAAGATTGTCGGAAGATTGACGAAAGATTGACGGAAAGAAAAGACACAAGACTATGGATAAGGTTATTGAAAAGAAAAAGGGCATTGCAGCAGCCTTCACGAGGAAAGCAGTCAAATGGTGGGCATTGGGCGCCTTTGTGATACTGGCGGCTGTGCTGATTCTCAGCGGCAGGCACTCCGTCCTCAGAGTTGACGGCAGCACCATCCTCACCGGGACTGCACAGGAGGGCGAATTCAACGACTACATCCGCATAAGCGGAAATGTGCAGCCTATGACCACGGTGCAGATAAGCCCGACCGAGGGAGGCAATGTGCAGCGGATTGTCGCGGAGGAAGGCAGCCGGGTCAATGCTGGAGACATCATTGTGGTTCTCGGAAATGAGAGTCTGGATATGCAGATACTCAATTCGGAGGCGGAACTCGCCGAAAAGGAGAACATCCTGCGCAACACTATGATCTCGATGGAGCAGCAGAAGCTCAGCGTGCAGCAGGAAAAGCTGACTCTCCAGATAGAAGTCAGACGCACCAAACGCGCCTACGAGCAGAACAAGGCGCTGTACGAAGAGAAACTCATAGCCAGGGAGGAGTTTCTGAAAGCTTCGGAGGACTATGAACTCGCCAAGGACAAACTCGCGCTGGTGTGCGACCGGGCGCTTCAGGACAGCCTCTACCGCAGCGTGCAGATTGAGCAGATGCACGAAAGCCTGAAGAATATGCGCATCAACATGAATATGATACGCCGGAGAAAGGACAACCTGTCGGTAAAGGCTCCGATCAGCGGAGAACTGGGTCTGCTGGATGTGGAGCTGGGACAATCGGTCGCCGCCGGAGCCAAGATAGGCCAGATCAACAACCTGGACTCCTACAAGATCGAGGCTCAAATCGACGAGCACTACATCGACCGGGTGACAGCAGGGCTTTCCGCCACATTCGAGCGTCAGAACGAGAAATACTCCGCCGTCATCAGAAAGGTCTATCCGGAAGTCAGAAGCGGCAAGTTCAAGGCTGACTTCCGTTTCGACGGCGTCCAGCCGGACAACATCCGCAGCGGACAGACCTACTACCTCAATCTCCAACTCGGGCAGCCTGCGGAGGCCGTCATCATCCCGAGAGGTTCGTTCTACCAGAACACGGGAGGCAAATGGGTCTATGTCCTGAATGCCGACGGCACCCGGGCTACAAAGAGAAACATACGCATAGGACGCCAGAATCCGCAATACTACGAAGTGCTTGAGGGGCTGGAGC
>CAVECU010000185.1:0-3011 GCA_963614015.1 uncultured Eubacteriales bacterium | reverse complement strand
CTCGGTCAAAGGCACGATCCATTGGGTCTCGACTGAACATGCCAAGGAGATCGAGATCCGCAACTACGACCGTCTTTTCCTCAAGGAGGACATGAACTCCATCCCCGAGGACAAGGACTACAAGGACTTCCTCAACCCCGAGTCCCTGACCGTCGCCAAGGGCTACGCCGAGCCGGCCCTTTTGGAGGACAACTCCGGCATCGCCGTCCAGTTCGAGCGCGCGGGGTACTACTACAAGGATCCGGACAGCATCGGGGGCAAGGTCATATTCAACAAGACGACAGCCCTGAAGGACTCCTACAAGCCCGAATAGCGGAGGTGGGATGCATCTGCCTCTTTTCATAGCCGGGCGGTACCTGTTCGCGAAGAAGTCACATAATGTGATCAACATCATCTCCGCGATCAGCGCCGTCGGCATGGCCATAGGGACAGCGGCTCTTGTCATCATCCTCTCGATTTACAACGGCTTCGACGAACTGGTGAAATCCACCCTGAGCAACGTCGAGCCTGACATTCTCATTTCTCCGGCGAAAGGCAAGGTCTTCATCCCGGAGGGCGGGGCGTTCGACCGGATCAAGGCGGATCCGATGGTTGATGAGTATAACCTCGTCCTTCAGGAGAATGTGTTCGTGGACTACGACGGCCATCAGGGGATAGCCAAGGCCAAGGGCGTTGACAGCGCTTTCGAGGCTGGCTCCCCTCTTGCGGAACACATCACGAACGGGGAGTTCTCCCTGCACAAGGGGCAGCTTCCGCAGATGGTCACCGGCGCGGGACTCGCCTACAGGATGGGCATGAATCCGGCATTCCTCGCCTCGGCGGAACTGTATTTCCCGATAAGGGACAGGAATTTCTCGCTTGCCAATCCGGCGGCATCCATCGAGTCGGTGCGGATGCGTCCAGCAGGAATATTCTCGGTCAACCAGCAGATCGACAACGATCTGATGATCGTCCCGATCGAGGCGATGAGGCAGCTGCTCGGCTACGAATATGAGGTCTCGGGAGTGGAGATCCGGCTGGCCGAAGGAGCGGCGGCGAAAGACATCCGGACTGCGGTCAAGCATATTCAGAAAGAGTTGGGGCCTGACTTCAAGGTCCTGGACCGCTTCCGCCAGAACCCGTCGCTCTACAAGATGATGCGCTACGAGAAAGCGGCCATCTTCCTCATTCTCACTTTCGTCATCATCATCATCGCCCTGAACATCTTCGGCAGCATCACGATGCTCATCATCGAGAAGAAGGATGACATCGAGACCTTCCGCAGCCTCGGGGCCACAGACCGGATGCTCCGCCGCACATTCACCCTTGAAGGCTGGCTGATCTCGCTTCTCGGCCTCGCCGCCGGCCTTGTCGTCGGCATAGGCTTCTCGCTGGCCCAGCAGCACTTCGGTTTCATCAGGATGCCCGGCAGCTTCCTCGTGAACGCCTACCCCGTCATCCTCCAGTGGCAGGATGTCCTCGCAACCATCGCCGGCGTGGCCCTCATCGGCTACATCATCGCCCTCCTCCCCGTCCGCCGCAACATCTCCCAGCGCCATCCGCATCATCCCCAGGCCAATAGGAATCATCGAACCAGCACCAATGCTCATCCGCGATGAAATGCTCGCACATCGTATCCACCAGATGCAGGAACAGCTCCACCGCTTCTCCAATCAAAGGGTGACGCAAATATTGAGTTGTAATGTGTCGAGCCAATCCTTTCTTTCCCCGCAAAATGGTCTTTCTCAATCGTCAAATGATTAATGGCGTAAGCCAATCCTTTGTCTTAGATTCAAATCGCGTCATAGGCCCTAAGAAACCTTCAAAAAATAACCTGCATCATCTTTTTATAGCAGCGGCCTAACCCGATCGGATAAGAATGTAGCTTACATATCCTCAAGCGAGAGGCAGCGGAGGGTCTTGCGGTACCTGCCGAGGCGGCCCTCCTTGCGGGCGAAGAACTCGACCTTCTCTTTCAGCAGAGCAGCGTCATACTTGTCTGGATTTCTTTTGACCTCGATGATGTCCACGCTCTTATCATCTGCGCTCACCGCCACGATGTCAATCTCGCCCTGCTGGCGGTTCCCCTTCGAGTCTGTGTACCCCTTCGGGTTCCACCAATTGCCTATCGCACGGTACTCCAGCGACTCGGCGAGCTTGGCACGGAAATACCTCTCGAGCGTGTCTCCGGAATAGGTCGCGTAGTCATCGGTCATCACCTTCGCGAGCAGCGGATACTGGCCGATCTCTATCATCGACTCGTTCTTCTCGATATAGCGGAACCAGAAGCGCAGGAAGATGTCGCTGATCTCATAACGGACGCTCTGCGTGTTCTTCCCGGCCCAGATCGGGCGCTTCTTGGATATGAGGTTATAGGTCTCCTCCAGTTTCGCGAGCTGTCCCCCGATGCTCTTCTCGCCGAGATATGCGGAAATGTCTGCCTGCGTGTTGTGCCCCTCGGCAATCGCCTCAAGCACAGAAAAATAGGTCCCGTACTTCTTCCCGAACTCCTGAATGAGAAGCTTGCGTCCCTCCTCAATGAACGGAGAATCCGCGTTGCAGATGAACTCAATCATCTTCTCCCGCGTCAGAGCTCCGGCATCCACCAAGAGTTCAATGTATTTCGGTACTCCGCCCGTATATGAGTACAGGGCCAATAAATCATCATTGGTGTAGCCTGGGGCATATTCTGCCATGATCTCCTTGAGTACCGACGGAGCGAACGGCTGCAGCTTGATGGTCTTGTCGTCTCTGCCGTACAGAGGCTCCTTCTTGTCCCTGAAGAGCTTGGTCATCAGCGAATACACCGAACCGCTGACCACAAGATTTACATGAGTGTTCAGGCGATAGCGGTCCCAGATGTCCTGGATGTCGGAGAATATGGACGGATTGGCATCACCGAAGTTCTGGAATTCGTCGATAGCCACGGTGAACGGCCGGTGACCGCCCTCCTGCATAAGGATGGAAAAGATGTCCCTGAACGACCGCACACCTTCCGGCACGAACAGACCGAGTTTAGAGCGGATCTCAGT
>CAVECU010000184.1:1935-3017 GCA_963614015.1 uncultured Eubacteriales bacterium | reverse complement strand
GTGCTATGTTACCGAAGACGGCACTGAGACCGATCTCGACCTCGGACATTACGAGCGTTTCCTTGGTGTCTATACCTCAAAGGCCAATAATGTCACCACTGGCAAGATATATAACACCGTCATAAGCAAGGAGCGCGAGGGTGCGTATCTCGGAAAAACCGTACAGATAGTGCCGCATATCACCGATGAGATCAAGCGCCGCATGATGCTCCTGGCCAAGACTCAGAACTATGATGTGATAATTACGGAGATAGGCGGTACGGTGGGAGATATGGAGTCCCAGCCTTTTGTGGAGGCAGTGCGTCAGCTCCAGTGGGAGCTCCCGGAAGAGGATTGCGTGACGATACATCTCACCCTCGTGCCTTATCTCAAGGCCGCGAAGGAACTGAAGACCAAGCCCACTCAGCATTCCGTACAGAATCTTCAGCGGGCTGGTGTCCAGCCCGACATAATAGTATGCCGCACAGAGTATGAACTCTCGAGCGATTTGAGACGCAAGGTGGCCCTGTTCTGTAATGTAAAGCCCGGCCACGTCATTCAGTCCATAGATGCGGATTCCATCTACAAAGTGCCTTTGAATATGCACGCCGAAGGGCTGGACCGTCTGGTGCTCAATCATTTCGGGCTCACGGATCTGCCGGAGGCCGATCTCGGCAAATGGAATGAATTCCTTTACAGGCTGGATCATCCCAAGACGGAAGTGGACATAGCTCTCGTGGGCAAATATAACCTTCAGGATGCATATAAGTCCATACTTGAATCCTTTGTACACGCCGGAGCCGCGTGTGAGTGCAAGGTCAATGTGCATTACGTTCACAGCGAGAATATCAACGACAGCACCGTCGCCGAATTGCTGTCCGGGATGAACGGTATTCTGGTGGCTCCGGGATTTGGCGAGAGAGGTTTGGAAGGAAAGATCACGGCCATCAAATACGCCAGGGAATCCGGCATTCCGTTCGTCGGGATATGCCTCGGCATGCAGATGTGCGTGGTGGAATTTGCCCGCAATGTGCTTGGGCTGAGCCGGGCCAACACGACAGAGCTCGATCCGTCGACGCCCCACCCTGTGGTCAGTCTGATGG
>CAVECU010000184.1:0-1925 GCA_963614015.1 uncultured Eubacteriales bacterium | reverse complement strand
GATCAGAAAAGTACCACGTCTAAGGGCGGCACCATGCGGCTGGGCGCATATGACTGTCTGTTGAAGGAGGGCACATTGGCCCGTAAGATATATGGCAGGGAAAAGATCTCAGAGCGTCACCGTCACCGCTATGAGCTTAACAGCGACTATCTTCCGGCCCTCGAAAAAGCAGGCATGGTGGCTTCCGGATTCAATCCGGACACGTCTCTTGTGGAAATAGTGGAACTGCCTTCACATCCTTTCTATATCGCTGTCCAATTCCATCCGGAGTATAAGAGCACTCCCGAAAATCCCCAGCCCATATTCGTTTCCCTCGTCAAGGCCGCGATAGAAGAAAAGAAGAAGTGAATCCGGTCGTGCATGGCTTTCCATTTGTCCGGACACGAATTAAGTGTACCTTTGCTATTTGTAAACATTTTACTTTAAAGCAAGTATGAAAAAGATCATAAGTTTGGTCGCAGTCGCTGTGACCGTACTGGCCGCCTGCGGCAAAGAGCAGCCCGAGCCGGAAAAGAAAGTTATCGACCCGAGCGGCATGGTGCTGCTCTCAGTCCCGGATCTGGTCGTGGCCGGGGATTCCATCGCGATCATTCTCCGCGTCAACCCTTCGACAGCTCAGCTCACGGTCGATAATCTTGCTCTGGACTGTCTGGATTCCGATATTTATGAGGTGGAGCTTAGCGAAGCCGAGCAGATATACTGCGGCATTGAGACCAAAGCTTCCGATACGGATACGGAGGTAGCCTATCTCCCATACCTGCAGGATACGGAAAACTACTACATCACCAGCGTTGTGCCCGACACTCTTAAAAATCAGCCTCTTGAGGGGCAGTATATCGTGACGGTCAAGGCGCAGAGCGTGAAGAACATCATTGACCGTTCCACCCTGGCTCTGGTATGCCATTATCAAGATGAGAACGGCGATGACGCCTATATCTCGACGGGCACTTTCGCTCTGTCGCAGATCCCTCAGCCGAGCGACGCCGTCTTCGCCTGGACTCCGCAGTCGATGAGCCTCCATGCAGGCTCTCCCGTTCCTCATAAAGACGGCAACGTAACCATAGACGACGACTGTGCAAATGCCGTAAAGTGGTATCTGGCCGCCCACAACTATAAAAATGCGGCCACCGGCAGCTCGATACGATATGACTATGCGAAATATATCAGCGAGGTGAAGGTCCAGCTTGAACAGAATTCCGTAGAGATCGCCTGCAAGCAGGAAAAAGATGACTTCGGCGGAGCGTACTCGCCAATGTTGCACGAGATGCGCGCCGCAGTGCCCGACATTGAGCAGGAGCCTTATAAATCTCTCTTCGAGAACGGTTCCGACAAAAAATACGAGGTCTTCACCAACAAACTCATAGTCACTGACAAATTCGGCCACTCCGGAGTATGGTCGCAGGACCTCAATGTAGTGGTGCCTGTCCAGGCTTGCTTCAAACTTGATGTTCCTGAAGACGTTGTGCCCGGAACATACAACGTGTTGGACAAGGACGAGACCTTTGCGGAGTACGGCATTGACGTGGCGGCGATGAAGAGGTACCCGAGCCTGAATCTCGCGTGCGACATCGCCGTGAACATAAGCGGTCTGAATTACTCCTTTATCGGCATCAAGCGCGAGGATGCGTTCGGCATCGCCGGCGTGCGCACTTCAAAAGGCACGGTCGAGTCCATCAAGGCCGATCTGCTGTGCAGCAGGATAGCAGGCTTGTGGTATGTAAAGGGCGTCGGTGGCAGCGACGCTTCACCTGCGCTCTGCAACTTTATCAACCTCATCGAGAGATTGGAGCCCGCCGAATAGCCAATCCTTGAAAACCGCCTTTTTCAACAGGCGGTAATAAAATTGAAGGGGGCTGACCAAAAGCACTTTTTGGCCAGCCCCCCTATTCATTTTTTCAAGATTCAGCCCGTGGCGGACGGGCCGC
>CAVECU010000183.1:0-3023 GCA_963614015.1 uncultured Eubacteriales bacterium | reverse complement strand
CTTTCCACCTGTCTCGCGAGAAATGGTTCAAGACAGAGATCCTCGATGCCAGACTTCAGGGCGTCAACGCCTATGCACACGATTTTCTGCGCAGGGGGACAAGGCCGGAAGATATACTCCTCCCGGGAGACAATATCAGGCTCACCGTCATAGCTTCCAACGGGACAGTCACTTATGACAGCCGCACCGGAGACTCCGCCTCCATCGAAAACCATCTGCTGCGGGAGGAGGTCAGCAAGGCGCTCGCCTCCGGACACGGGCACTCGATAAAGCGGGATTCCCGCACGCTGGGCGGCAAATGGTTCTATTCGGCGGCAAGCTATCCGGACATAGGCGTTGTCATAAGGACGGCCTGCCCATATGATGACGCTCTCGTACATGACCTGTCTTCCGACAAGACTTTCCTGTGGCTCGGTCTCCTGCTCGCAGGCATATTGCTGACGATATATTTCAGATTCGCAAGGAAGCTGGACTCCAACGTAAGGGAGCTGCGGATCTTTGCGGATATGGCGGAGAAAGGCATGGAAATCGACAATGCGGACATCTCCTTCCCGGACAACGAGCTCGGGGAAATCTCCGATGACATCGTGCATCTGTATGCCCGGCTTCAGAACAGCGAAGACGACAAGACAAGGCTCAAAAGGCAGCTGACGCAGAACATAGCCCACGAGCTCCGCACGCCGGTCAGCAGCATAAGCGGCTATCTGGAGACGCTCCGCGACAATCCGGATATCGCCCCTGACACGCGCAAAGAATTCATTGACAAGTGCTACGCACAGAGTTCAAGGCTCGGAAGCCTCATTTCGGACATTTCGCTTCTGGCCAAAATGGGGGATGCGCCGGGAAGTTTCACGACAGAGGAGGTCAACTTGTACTCCCTGCTCGAAGGGATCCGGCAGGAATCCGCCGGGCGGCTTGAGGACAGGAAGATGAAAATGCTCATTCTCCTGAGCCCCGAGACTGTCATAACCGGCAATCAGATGCTGCTCTACTCCATATTCCGCAATCTGACTGACAATGCCGTCGCCTATGCCGGAGAGGGTTCTGTCATCACAGTGCAGTGTCTCCGGCAGGAGGGCCGGAAATATGTGTTCAGCTTCGCCGACAACGGATGCGGCGTGCCGGAAGAGCATCTGCCGCATCTGTTCGAGAGGTTTTACCGGGTGGACAAAGGCCGTTCCAGAAAGCTCGGCGGGACGGGTCTCGGTCTCGCCATCGTCAAGAATGCCGTGATTCTCCACGGCGGCAGGATTTCAGTGCGGATTGCCAAGACCGGTGGGCTTGAGTTTATTTTCACCCTGTAGGGGTGAAAATAAGGGGGTGTGGGGAATACTTTCCCCTCAGTCCCCGGGCTATCACTCCGCGGCGAAGTGCCTGGCGGCACGGAGCAGATGCTGGAGAGCGCTCACCATCTCGTGAGTCTCCTGTATCATATTGAGATACACATATGATACAGTAATATTGTCCTTGGTGGACTGCATTCTGAACATCTGCTGCTTCCTCGTCTGCGACAGGCAGGTCTTGAACTCCTCACACTGCTGCCTCACCGTCTCCGCAGCCGCATAATCACCCGATGCGATCACACTCTCCGAACGCTTGAGCATATAAAGCATCGTGTCGCGCAGCGGCAGGAACTCCTTTATCCTGTCCTTCCCGAGCGGGACGAAATTGTTGTCGATATGCTCCTCACAAGGATCACATATGCGCCTGAGACTGTATAGGATATCTTCACAGCTGTTTATGCCCAGATGGAACCAGGTATTCTTCTCGATGGCCACCGAGACATCTATCTTCCGCATCCCGAGCATCTCCTTGCGCCTGTCCTGCTTGAGCTCCGCACGCTTCTTCCTCATCGAATTCACCGACTTCTGGAGCTTGCTCAGATTTTCCGAGAGGAATCCGTCCGTGACATCCTTGTAGGTATCGTTGACATATTCAAGGAAATTCACCTGGCTGCGGCTTATGTGACGGGAGAGCAACTTGAATGTCTCATCCTTGTCTTCCGAGGCCAATATATCATTGAACACCGTATCTCCCTGTTCCAGAGCCGCTTTCTTGCCGTAGCGGATATTGCTCCTCACAAGCAGGAAGATGGACAATGCCACCAGCAGGGCCGCCACCACCATTCCGCCGGCGGACATGGCCAGCGCCACCAGGAAGCACAGGATGAATGCCGCCCCCGCCGTGATGAACCATCCGCCGATGACTGACACCACTCCGGTGATGCGGAACACCGCGCTTTCCCTGCCCCAGGCCCTGTCGGCAAGCGAGGAGCCCATAGCCACCATGAATGTCACGTATGTAGTGGAAAGCGGCAGCTGCAATGAAGTGCCCAGAGCAATGAGCAGGCTGGAGACCACCAGATTGACGGTGGCACGGACTTCATCGAACGCCGCCCCCCTCGGAAGCTCCGCCTCTTCGCTGTTGAATCTCTTGTCCACCCAGTTCTTGACACCTTCGGGGATGAATTCCGAGATGACATTGGCTGCGTTTGTGCTGAAACGGACAAGGATTCTCGCCATCTTGGAAGACCCGAACATTTCATCCCCCTCATCCTGCTTGGACAGTCCCACCGAAGTCCTTATCACATTGTGCGCTTTCTTGGATGTGGCGAGAGATATGACCATGACAAGTCCCGCACCTGCCAGAAATATCATCGGTGTCTTGGCCGGGCCGTCCAAGGATGACATCATATATCCGGTGCAGTCGCCGCCGGCATTGGCGATCCAATCCTGATATGAAGACAGTCCGGCAAGCGGCACTCCGATGAAGTTCACGAGGTCATTGCCTGCGAAAGCCATCGCCAACGCAAAAGTCCCGGCAAGTACCAGAATCTTGAACACATTGACTTTCAGGGCGTACAAAATCTGCGACAACACTCCGAAGAACACCAGGCATCCTGCGCATATCATCATGGAGTGTCCGTCGATCCAGTTCAATGTCTCCCCGCTCACGAAGGAGAAGTTCTCCACTCCCTTTATAAGCATGAAATAGACTATCGCCGTAGCCGCCAGGCCTCCGAA
>CAVECU010000182.1:0-3081 GCA_963614015.1 uncultured Eubacteriales bacterium | reverse complement strand
CTGATAGCCGAACGAGCCGTAATAGGGATGCTCCTGCAGCGCCATTATCTGCACCGTGTCATAGCCCAGATCCCGGATGTGAGGCAGGACATCGCGCCGGAAATCCTCGAACCCGGCCACTTTCTCCTCTTCGGAGCTCATCCCTATATGACATTCATAGATAAGCGGATGCGGGCGCGGTCCCGGCCGGCCGGACTTCCAGACGTATGGCTTTTCCGGGGCCCACACCTGGGCGGAAAACACTTTGGTGGCAGGATCCTGCACCACTCTCCGCGCATAGGAAGGGAGCCTCTCGCCACCGCCGCCGTGCCATTCGATGTAGAGCCTGTACAGCTCTCCGTGATGCAGGAACATCTCCGGAAGACGCAGCTCCCAGTCGCCGTGCCCGAGAGGCCTGAGCTCATAGGCGGATGTGCGGTGCCAGTTGTTGAACTCTCCCGTCAGGTAGATTCTGCATGCATTCGGAGCGAACTCCCGGAACACCCAGGACCCGTCGGAGTCCCGGTGAAGTCCGTAGTACAGATGGTTGTTGACCTTGTCGGCCAGCCTGCCGCCGGCCGCGATCTTGTCATATTCTTTCAAGATGCGGTTGTGGCGCGCCAGAACGGCATCTTTGAACGGCGCCAGGTACGGGTCGTCATCGAATATGAACCGCTGCCCGGCGGCCCCGGTCTTTTCAGCCCCCGCCTTTTCAATTAGTGTGTTATCTGTCATGTGTGTTATCTGTATGGTGGTACGTCCGCCAAGTGAAATCGCCCCAAGCCTCGCGGCAGAGCCTGCGGCTCAAGAGTCCAGCAAGTCGGCCTTGTCCCTTGCCGACCTGAGATACCCCCTGCAAGAAGATATCAGTTCCTTGGCTTTCTTCACATATTTGTCAATGTCTTCAATGCGCGTCGCCGGGTCCTCCACAGCCGACGCTATCGATTCCAGCTCCGCAAGAGCCTTGTCATAATCGAATTCAACCTTTTCTTTCGCCATATCCTTAGAATCTGTTTCATTCCTCCCGGAGCGCCGCCCCTGTCTCCGGGCTCATCATCCGCCCGCTGCAAGAGGGTGACTCACTCCGGTCACATCGGCCTCAAGCACGCCGTCGCGGAACATCACCGAGATGCGTTCTCCGGGGCCCGAGCCGGCGGCCCTCTTGAGCACTTTCCCGTCACCGTCCAATATCAAGGCATAGCCTCTGGACAATATGTTCCTCGGATCAGCCCCCAGAATCCTGGCCTCCAGCACATCTATCTTCGAGCCCATCAGCGAGATCTTGCCCAGAAACGCCGTCCTGAGTCTTGTCCCGTAGGATGCTATTCTCTGATCCTCATCCGCATACAGTTCAACGAAGAAATCAGCCAGAGCCGTCGGGGTCTTGACATATTTCCAAGCCGCCATATCGCAGACATGGAAATCCTGATCGTGTCCCACCGCAGTAAGCACAGGGACAGGGCACCGGGCTATCGCGGCAGCTATCTTGTAGTCGTCGAAGCAGGCCAGATCGAGTCTCGCGCCGCCGCCTCTGATGATGAGAGCGGCATCATACTTCTTCCCGGAGGCGCCGATGCGGGCGATGGCTTCAGCCACAGAATCGGGAGCCACAGCTCCCTGCATCACAGCCTCATACAGATCAGTCGCGAAAACGAACCCGTATTCATTGTCCGTCAGATGTCTCACAAAATCCCTGTATCCGGCCGCATCCGGGGCGGACACGATGGCGAGACGATAAGGCAGCACCGGCAGCGAAAGCTCCTTCTGAAGATCCATAAGCCCCTCTCTGACAAGCCTGTCGATTGTAGCGAGCCGCTCCTTTTCCTTCTCTCCGACGGTGTATTCGGCATTGATATCCTCAACAATCAGGGAGAGGCCGTAGAGTTGGCTGAAACTGACGCCGGCTCTGACCAGCACGGAAATGCCCGCCTTGATGGGGCTCCCGGTCACGGATTCGAAATACGGTGCGAGGAAGCGGTACTTGGAACTCCAGATGATGGCGGACACTTTGGCCACCACTCCGGCATCGGACGACTGGGAAAGCTCCATGTAGCAATGCCCTCCGGGCCTCGCCTTGACCGCGCTGATCTCGGCTCTCACCCATACCGGGGAGACAAAGGCATCGTCCACCGCGGACTTTATCGCAGTCTGCAATGTATAGAGGTCGATGGCTTCAGCCTCGGGTCCTTCCGAAAAATCCGCTCTCATATGCTTCCGAGGCGGTTCTTCCCGATAATCCGCACACCCCTGCCGAATGTCCCGCAAACACGGACCGCCTGAACACAAATGTAATTTTTTTGCTATCTTTGCGCAAGTTTTTTTGGACAATGAAAATCTCCCGGGCCATATTTGCCGGCAGCAGCACGAGGACTCCCCAGAAGCCCGCACGTAAGCTGCCGGAGTTTGCGTTCATCGGCAGGTCAAATGTCGGGAAATCCTCGCTCATCAATATGTTGTGCGGACAGCGCAAGCTGGCGATGACTTCCGGGACACCGGGCAAGACGAAGCTGGTGAACCATTTCCTGATAAATGACAGCTGGTATCTCGTGGACCTTCCGGGCTACGGATATGCCAAGCTGCCGGACGCGGAGAGAGCCAAGATAAAGGATGTGATCAGCGATTATCTGAGCCATTCGGAGGAGATGCTGCTGCTCTTCGTCCTCATCGACATCCGCCACGATATCGGTAAGATTGATATGGATTTCCTCAACGAATTGGGAGAGAATCAGATACCATTCGCCATCATCTTCACGAAAGGCGACAAGCTGGGGCCGGTCGCGAGGCAGGCCCAGGTGGAGAGAGACAAGATGCAGCTCTCGGAGTTCTGGGACGATTTCCCGCCGATGTTCATAAGTTCCTCAGCCACGGCGCTCGGCCGGGAGGAGATTCTGGACTACATCGGCAGCGTTCTTGACTCCACGGCGCCGGAGAAAGAGAAACAGAAACAACCGATACATCAGAAGCTGTTTTGAAATGGTTCCCGAATTTTATTATGCGGAATTTTCGAGGCAGTTTCGGCTTTGGAAGAGGGAGCGTAGCGGTGGCTGCGTGACCGATGACAAAGATGAAAATGGCCGGAAAGGCCGTGTAAGAAAAGAGAGG
>CAVECU010000181.1:0-3086 GCA_963614015.1 uncultured Eubacteriales bacterium | reverse complement strand
GAATGTGGTTGAGCGTCTTATGATCCTCGGGGGCAATCCTGTAAGTCCGCAGGATGTCAAGGACTATGTGAATGTCGCATCCGTCTGACGATCAGGCGGATATAATTAAGCTCAATCTTTGCGGCCCTTATTGCGCCGCCGGACCTTCAAGTGCGGCGTGTTCCCGGCGGGCGCGCTCCACGGCCGGAGAGCGCTTGAGCACGAACCCGGAACTGAGATATTTGGTGCGCACATCTTCGTCCTCGGCAAGCCGCTGCGGGGTGCCGGACTGCAGGATCGTCCCCTCGTAGAGAAGATATGCGCGGTCGATTATGGCCATCGTCTCACCCACATTGTGGTCGGTGATGATGACGCCGATGTTCTTGTATTTCAGCTTGGCGATAATATACTGGATATCCTCCACTGCAATAGGGTCCACACCCGCGAAAGGCTCGTCGAGAAGGATGAATTTCGGGTCAATGGACAGGGCCCTCGCGATTTCACAGCGCCTTCTCTCGCCTCCCGACAGCTGGATGCCCAGGCTCTTGCGGACTTTGGAGAGATTGAACTCGTCGATGAGGGATTCCAGACGGTCCTGCCGCTCGGACTTGGACATGCCAGACATCTCCATCACGGACATTATGTTGTCCTCCACGGACATCTTCCTGAACACGGACGCCTCCTGAGGCAGGTATCCGACTCCTCTCAATGAGCGTTTGTACATAGGTAGATCGGTGATGTCTTCATCGTCCAGGAAAATCTTCCCGGCGTTCGGGACTATCTGCCCGGTGATCATGTAGAAGCTTGTGGTCTTCCCCGCCCCGTTCGGGCCGAGGAATCCGACGATTTCGCCTTGTTCCACTTCCATCGACACGCCCTTGACGACCGTCCGGACGCCATATTTCTTGACCAGATTCTCGCAACGAAGTTTCATACGCCTTGAAGCTGTTTTTAATTTCACACGGCCTTTCCGGCCATCATCACTTTACATCGAGGTCAAAGTCCTTGACCAGATTTCCGATCTCCTCGTTGGAAGAGATCATCACTTTAGCCTTGTCCTGAGGCATATATATCTTCTTCTCCACCTTCTCTTCCGGGATGACTTCCACCCCGAGTCTCACTCCGGTGCTTCCGAGCGCCTTCCGGAGCTTCTCTTCAAGCTCCCGCAGCAGGACATCTTCCACCCACTTCTTCTGGGCGAGATTTAGCACGAAGAAGTCCACCTGCTTGTAGCTGTCCTTCTCCGTTATGTTCACTTTGGATGTGGCGAGAGTGCCGGCGAGCCTCGGTCTGTCCTTGTATTCTTCCGGCATCTGCCTCCACTGCATCATGATCGAATTGTCATCCGGGATGTCATCGCCGAGGCCGTCCTTCCGGACGTCCGCCTCGGATTCCTTCCCCGCCCCGTCCTTGATCGCTCCGAGAGACAGCGCGGAGGCCGACTTGACGGTTCTTCTCGCAGCGCGTTGCGGACGCGGCTCGGGCGCACCGACCTGAGATGCATCGCTTTCTCGTGCCGCAGCCTGCTCTGACGAGGACTCCGCTACAGGCTCCGGCGCCGTTTCCGGTGCATGAGCTGTTTCCGATACAGGCACCGACGATGCCGGCGATGCAGACGTTGCCGCCGGACGTGCAGGCTGCTCCTGCCTGGCCGATGACGCCCCCTGATGCACCGCCGGACGTACCTGCCCTGCCGCAGCTGACGGCCCAGCTGCAGCCTCGGCCGCCGTCATTGACATTCCTCCGGAGACAAGGAAGCACAGCTTCATCAAGGCGAACTCGATATGCAGTCTCGGATTGAGGCTTTCCTTGTAGGTGCTCTCGCACTGGGCCGAGATGGAGAGGGCATTGTACAGAAACTTCAGCCCGCATTTCGCCGCCTGCTCCCGGTACCTGAGCTTCAGCGAATCCGGCAAGTCAAGGAGAGCATCGAGCGCATTGTTGCCCGCCACTATGAGATTGCGGAAATGAGTGCTGAGCGAAGCGATGAAATACAAGGCGTTGAACCCCTTGAACAGCACCTCGTCCAGCTTCATCAGCGCAGCGGCGTAATCGCCGGCGAGCATCGAATCCGTCAGATTGAAGCAGTGCTCGTAGTCAAGCACATTGAGATTGCGCAGGACATCCTCATACCTGACCTCATTGCCGCAGAACGCCACAGTCTGGTCAAATATGGTGAGCGCATCCCTCATCGCCCCGTCCGCCTTGCGGGCTATGATGTGGAGAGATTCATCGTCTATGGTAATGGACTCCCTGGTCGCGATCTCCCTGAGATTGCGCACGATGTCGGGGATGCTTATGCGGTTGAAATCATAAGTCTGGCACCGCGACAGAATGGTCGGCAGAATCTTGTGCTTCTCCGTGGTGGCAAGGATGAAGATGGCGTGTGCCGGCGGCTCTTCCAGAGTCTTGAGGAAGGCGTTGAACGCCGCCTGCGAGAGCATATGCACCTCATCGATGATGAACACGCTGTATCTGCCTATCTGCGGAGGTATCTGCACCTGATCCATAAGGACTTTCATCGCATCCACACCGTTGTTGGAAGCGGCGTCCAGCTCGTGTATGCAATATGACCTCCCTTCCCGGAACGATACGCAGGACTCGCACTGTCCGCAAGGCTCCATATCCGCCGTAGGGTTGGAACAGTTGATGATCTTGGCGAAAATCCTGGCCGCACTTGTCTTGCCGACTCCCCTCGGCCCGCAGAACAGATAGGCGTGGGCAAGCTTCCCGCGCACTATGGAGTTCTTCAGCGTCCTGACGATATTGTCCTGACCTATAAGGTCTTCAAACGAATCCGGGCGATATTTCCGGGCAGAAACGACATATTGGGAATTTTCCGGCATAGCAAGCTCTCTTCAGATACGGTCCATACCCTGCAAATGTACGCATAAAATTCAGAAGGGTGTGTAAAAAGTCTGCCGGACTTTTTACACACCCTTCTGAAAAGGCATCTTATCCCCCGCAGGTGAACCTTTTTTCAGATGCAGGAGCCGACGGCACGGAGGCGGGAGACGAGGGCCGGGATGTCGGCGTCACGGACATCCCTGTCCGCTGCGGAGCACTGGGCGGCGGCTATGCCGGCAGCCTGTCCCATGTCCATACAG
>CAVECU010000180.1:0-3156 GCA_963614015.1 uncultured Eubacteriales bacterium | reverse complement strand
ATTTTAATGTTATTATTCTATCTATGAAAATCAATTTAACAGACACCAGATTAGGCTTGTCCTTATTTGTTGCGATATCTGCGTTTGCGGGGTGTGACAACAACTTGGCTCCCATAAACCAGTATCAGGTCGCACCTCCAGATTTGAGTCGGCGTTCGGTCTTTGAAAGTTTCTCTCCGAGCAGCGGAGGAGTCGGCACACAGATGATCATCACGGGGAAGAACTTCGGTTCCGATCCGGATTATGTGAAAGTGACGGTCAATAACAAGGAGGCCAGCATCGTGAGGATGGACGATGAGATGATCTACGCCATCGTTCCGGCACGTGCTGATACCGGTTATGTCCGTCTGTACATAGGCAAGGAAGAGGACGGGAATGTGGAGGAATATGCTTCCAAGACGAAGTTCTACTATCAGTTCAAGCGCAATGTGACGACGATTGTGGGCCAGCAGGGCATGAACGGACGTGATGACGGCGCTTACGCCACCAGCAAGCTGCAGCGTCCTTGGTTCCTCCTGACTGACAACGACGGGACGGTGTTCTTCGTCGATGAGGGCCGCGGTACGGACAAGAACGGTGCCCTCCGCCGGGCGCGCGGGGGTGAAGTGGAGACGTTGGTTCAGTGCTCCACCGGACCTTTCCAGTCGCCTACGGCTTTGGCGTTCAGCCCCAATCAGGACACCCTGTATATCTCCAACTATTGCTTCACGGACGAAAGCAACACGAACACGGACTTCAGTGTCCTGTATGTGACCCGTGAAGGCGGATTTGTGGATGTGCGCGGGCTCTGCCGCGCCACGAAGTCCGGCACCACCGGAATCGCCGTCCATCCTGTGACCGGAGAAGTGTTCTTCAGCAACAAGGGCGACGGATATATCTGGCGCTATGTGGGTCCCGGTTATGAGGATTATGAGAAACTCTTCCAGATCAACAACGCCACCGGCGTGGAGACGCGTATGGTATTCAACAGGGAAGGTACGGTGCTGTATGTGGTGGCCTGCAACCGTCATTGCATCTACAAGGTGCCTTATGACGCCGCCACACGCACATTCGGCGTGCCTGTGCTCTTCGTGGGCGCATGGGACGAGAGCGGCTATGTGAACGGTACCGGCGCCACGGCCCGTCTGAACGAGCCGCGTCAGCCTGCATTCGACGAGGACGGCAATATGTTCATCCCGGAGAAGAGCGGCCATATCATCCGCAAGATCACTCCTGCCGGCACGACTTCCCTCTATGCGGGAATGCCGGGGCAGAGCGGCTTCGGCGACGGTCTGCCGGAGCTGGCCAAGTTCAGCTCTCCGGAGTGCGTCACTGTCTATCCGGACAACTCGGTATATGTGGCGGACCGCAACAATCACGTTATCCGTCGTGTCACGGTGGAATGATAATCAAAATACAAACTTGTCATGAAGAATATACAACGATATATCGTATCGCTTCTGATGATCCTGATGCTTGTCCCCCAGGCTGCGCAGGCTCAGGACAGCAAGCAGCAGATAATTATCAAGGGAGTGGTGGAAGACGCCATGGGCCCTATCATCGGTGCGTCTGTCGCAGTCAAGAACCAGCCTGGTGTGGGCGCCATCACGGACATCGACGGTAATTTCTCCATCAAGGTGGGTCCCTATGATGTGCTGCAGATCAGCTATGTGGGCTATAAGAATGTGGAAGTCCCGGTGCTGACCATAAAGGACAGGGAACATCTTTCAGTGAAGATGACGGAAGACAACCAGGCTATCGACGAGGTCGTGGTCACCGCCAGCGGCGTGCAGAAGAAAAGGACCCTGACCGGAGCCATAACCAATGTGGAAATCAAGAATCTGAATGCGCCGGGAGCCAATCTGAGCAACTCTCTGGCCGGTGTGATCCCCGGTATCATCGCGATGCAGACCAGCGGCGAGCCGGGTGAGAACATGTCCCAGTTCTGGATCCGGGGTATGAGCACGTTCGGAGCCAAATCCGAGGCCCTCATCCTGGTGGACGGCGTTGAGCGCAGTTTCAACGAGATCCCTGTGGAGGACATCGAGTCATTCTCCGTATTGAAAGACGCATCCGCGACTGCCATCTACGGACAGCGCGGTGCCAACGGTGTGGTCCTCATCACCACCAAACGCGGTGAGAAAGGCAAGGTGAAGATCAATGCAAAGGCAGGTTTCGACTGGAATTCGCCGGTGAAAGTGCCTGAATACGCGAGCGCCTATGACTGGGCACGTCTTGCCAACGAGGCTCTTGTCGGCCGATATGAAAACCCTCTGTACACCGATGAGGAACTGTCCATCATACAGCACGGACTTGATCCGGATCTGTATCCGAATGTGGACTGGAGGGACCTGATGCTGAAGAAAGGCGCTCCGAGCTATTATGCCAATGTCAGCTTCTCCGGAGGTAGCGACAATGTGCGCTATTTCGTCTCCGGGCGCTATACCGGTGAGAACGGCCGTTATCGTACAGCCAGCTCCGAAAACACCTACAACACGAACTCCACGTATGAGCGCTGGAACTACCGCGCCAATGTGGATATGAACATCACCCGCACCACCGTCCTGTCTGTCAGCATCGGAGGTTGGCTTGTCAACCGCAACGCCCCTTCCAGCAGCTCGACTGACATCTGGAAATCGTTCGCTTCATATACTCCGCTGTCGGCTCCGCGCAAGTGGTCCACCGGCCAGTGGCCTATCGTGGACGGCATGACCACTCCGGAATATCAGCTGACCCAGACCGGATACCGTACTATCTGGGAGAGCAAAATGGAGAGCAGCGTCAGTCTGGCCCAGGATCTTTCGTTCATCACGGAAGGATTGAAATTCAACGGAGTGTTCGCTTTCGACACCTACAACTGGAATCAGATCACCCGTTCCAAGAGCGAGGAACTCTGGTCGGCTGAAGATATGCGCGATGCCAACGGAGATCTGGTGCTGAAGAGAGTGTCCAACGCCAGCGCGATGACCCAGAACAAGGAAGTGAGCGGCGACAAGCGTTACTATATGCAGGCTTCGCTGGACTACAGCAAGGTGTTCGCCGGAGATCACCGTGTGGGCGCATTCGCGATGATGTACAGGGAGGAGACCTCCGATGTGAATTTCTCCAACGACGACCTGATGGGCTCGATTCCTCATCGCAATCTGGCCTACTCCGGACGGTTCACCTATGCATACA
>CAVECU010000179.1:0-3156 GCA_963614015.1 uncultured Eubacteriales bacterium | reverse complement strand
GTCCTCATCCACAAGGGCGAGCAGTTCGGCCACAAGGGCCTGTCCCTTCTCGGCGACATCGGAGAATTCCTTCCAACGGTCATCCCAGCCGCGCTTGTGCGATGAAAGATTGGCGACCATGGTGCCGAGAGCCGCGCCAAGAGCTCCCATATAGGCGGACACGGATCCGCCACCGGGCGCTGCCGACTCCGAAGCCGTCTCCAGAGCGAAGGCCTTCACGGTCATCCGCTCAAGCTTCTCCTTGACAGCCAGCTCGGCCTCATCCTCCATGAGATATTCGATCACCTTTTCACGGGGCTTGAACGGGGCGATGTCGTCCAGACTCATGGACTTCACGGCCATCCTTATCAGCTCGTCCTCGGAAACTCCGAGCGACCTGCTCTGCAATGTGAGATAGTGCTTCCCGGCATCCACCAGAACGCTCTTGGGCACGAGTCCCACAATCTCGGCTCCAGTCACGCGGAGACCTCTTGCGGAGGCGGCGCGACACACTTCGTCAAAAGCCTTGTGAAGCGGGACGGCGTTTATGTCCGTTATGTTCATTGACACCTGGGCGATGCCATATTCGTCTATATACCATCCGATCGCCTTGCATCCCTTGAGGGTGCCGGGGATCCATATCTGCTTGCCGTCGGCGTCTTTGAGAAGTTTGCCGGTGAGAGACCCTCCCTCACGGGCCTTGCGGCCTTTCTCACGCACATCGAAAGCGACGGACATGGCCCTGCGCACCGAAGTCGTGTTCAGGTTGAAATTCACAGCTATCAGGAAGTTGCGGGCCCCCACGTTGATCGCCCCGGAACGCGCCACGGTCCCGTTGTATTTCTCAGGACCGAAATCGGGACGACGCTCGGGGTCGGAGATCTTCTCGGGCAGGGCCTCGTATTCTCCGGCCCTGCACACGGCCAGATTGCGCCTTTCGGGCTTGTAGGCCGCGGCCTCATAGCAGTAGCATGGAATGCCGGTCTCATTGTAAATGTCGGAGGCAAGTTTGCGCGCGATCTCGGCACATTCCTCAAGGGTTATGTTCGAGACCGGGATCAGCGGCAGCACGTCGGTGGCTCCGGAACGGGGATGGGCGCCGTGATGGTGGCTCATGTCTATGAGCGCGGCCGCCTCCTTGACACCCCTCATGGCCGCTTTGCACACTGCCTCGGGCTCGCCCACGAAGGTCACCACCGTCCTGTTGGTGGCCTCGCCGGGATCCACGTCCAGCACCTTCACCTCCTTGACGGAGGCTATGGCGGCCACAATCTTGTCTATCACTTCTTTATTGCGTCCTTCGCTGAAATTCGGGACGCACTCCACGATTTTACGCATTATGGTAGGTTTTAATGGTTATCAGTATGAGGGTAAAATTAGCTAATATTTTTGAAAGCAACCCACAATTCAGGTTTTAAATGATAAGCTTTAAGCGCGAAAATATGAAAGGCGCATCAATCTCCAAAGCACTATATTATGAAGAGAAACGATGCCGGTGCGGTTCGGGGATTTTTGCTACGTTTGAGGTGCATGGAAACCGCTTCGGACAACTAAGCACGTAATTCCCGGGACTACAACAGCCATCCGGTCCAGTTGTCGGGAGTGACGACCGCAGTCCTTTCCACATCGTAGGCCCTCATAAACGCTTCAGGCAGTTTCGTCCTCGCTTTTTTCGGATTGAATTTCATCTCGAAAAGAGTGAAGCGTCCGTCCCTCTCCTCGATGTAGGCAATTTCCTGCTGCCCGGTCGTCCGCCAAAAATAGCTTTTAGCACAGTTCCCGGCGTAATGATTCATTTTTATCCTTTCGCTGATTACAAAATTTTCCCATAATGCACCGCTGTCCTGCCTCATGGCCAGTGGAGCGAAGTTCTGAAGTATGGCATTGCGTATCCCGTTGTCATAGAAATATATCTTCTTGCTCTTCTTCAACTCTGTCCGCAGATTCCTGTTGAATCCATCGAGACGGAATATCACAAAGCATTTTTCCAGCAGATCGACATATTTCTCAACCGTCTTGTTGTCAGTTCCTACAGTCTGTGCAAGTTCATTGTATGACACCTCAGATGACAGCTGCAGGGCGAGAGCGACAAGCAGTTTCTCAAGCAGGGCGGGCCGCCTGATGTCTTCTAACGAAAGAAGGTCCTTATAGAGATAGCTTCCGGCGATATCCATCAATATTTGTCTGGCCTCCTCCGGCCGTGAGAACACCTCCGGATACGATCCGTAGACAAGCCTCTGTTCAAGCGTCTGCCGTAGCGGCACAACTCCTTCCGCGCCGCAGATTTCCGCAGAAGAGAGCGGGAAAAGGTGATGCTCATATTTTCGTCCTGTAAGCGGTTCATTCAGTTTGTTCCGCAGCTCAAATGAAGATGATCCCGTGACAAGCAGTTGCACTTCCGGGAAATTATCGGTCAGACGCTTCAGTGTCATCCCTATCCCCGGGACCGACTGGGCCTCATCGATCATAACAATTTTATTCTGCCCGACAATCAATCTCAATGCCGGGGTTCCCGCCTCCGTCAACATTGACACGACTTCCGGCTCATCGCAGTTCAGCCGGAGAATCTTTTCCGGCCGAGGATCCAGAATCATTCTGAAAAGCGTACTCTTCCCCACTTGCCTCGCTCCGATGACGATAATTGCCTTTCCCCGGAACATCTCCTTTTCGATTATAGCCTGCAACGTCCTCTCTATCATAGCACATTGATTGTTTGATATGTTGCAAATATAGACAATAAGAATACCGATCCCAAATTTTATACAAATTTTGGGATTGCAATCCTAAAATTATGTGATTTTTTGGGATTACTCAAGATTTTTTGCAAAAAATTTTATCCTGAGGATAGGATAAAAAACGGCCGATTTTATCTTGTGCGCAGGATGAAATAGCCATATGTGTAAACGGTAACTTTGCTTCAATCTCCACTGTGAACTTCCTTTTTTTTCTATACTTTTGGCCAAACGTGAAATGGATATCGTTGCAATGGATCAGGAAGGACAGTTCTGTTATAATTTTGCAAAGAGAAACTACCCTGTGGCTCAGTATAAGGTCTTTATGAGGAAGACCGGATTGTTGGCAATGGCGGCATCCAGATGCGCGATGTATGGACATTGCCGGCGATTGCCAAATGGGAGAAGTCCTGTGGCAAGCACCCTACTCAGAAGCCGCTGTGCG
>CAVECU010000178.1:0-3173 GCA_963614015.1 uncultured Eubacteriales bacterium | reverse complement strand
CCATAAAGGTCATCCATATCCATCTCTCCGAGATTCACAAGAATGCCGCGCGCCATAAGTCCGGCATCTTCATTATCAACCCTCGGCAGAGTCTCCGCAGCCTCTTTAAGCTCAGCCAGATAAGGAAGAATATGCTTCCTCATGTCAGGATCCAGCGACAGACACTCCAGAGAGGAGTAGCCGATTTTTCTTTCATCTTCCCGGACCGGATGCACAAGGCGTGCGATGCCTTTCTGCATTTCCCCCAGATATGCTGCGGCATAGGCAGCCTCGGAAGCCACGTAAGGATTATCATCCGACAGAAGGGCCAGCAGGTCCTCGGGACAGGAGGAAATCAGATGTTTACGGGCGAGGGTCGCATATCCGACGGCTCCCCAGAACCTCATCTCAGTCTCAGGACTGACGATGGCCCGCCCGAGCAGCGGCAGATCCGCCGGCGTGGCCGTCCCGGCGGTTTCGACAAGGGCATAGAGATCGTCCAGCGGGTATTTGCTCCTTCGCACCTCATCGTACAGAATATGCCCTGTCCGTGATGTCGGGAGGAAGAATCCCAAATCGCGAGTTTCGCGGAGGTGCTCGGAAAGCGCCTTGCGCATCTGTGACAATGTCTCCGCATATTCAGCCCCGCCGGCGAGATTGTGCAGCTCGCCCGGGTCGTTGTCAAGGTCGAAAAGCATCTCCGCAGGGTGCGCACCGAATGTCTGCTCCCAGTCCGGATTGGTGTTGTGGCCTCCCAGCACCAACTTGTCCCAAGCCCTGTTGGACGGCATACCCCACTGATAATAATTGCGGAGCGCGAACTGACGGTAGGGAATGTAGCTGCGGATGTATTTGAAATGACCGTCCGAGGCGGCACGGACCGGCATATAATGATGCAGCTGATTGGCAGCCAGCGCGAAATTCATCCTTCGCCCATCTTCGGCCGCAAACTTGCCGAACAGAGCCTTGCCCTGCATATTCTCCGGCGGCCTGATTCCGGCTATGCTCAATACGGAGGGGCCGAGATCGGTGAAATTGACCAGTCCGTAGTCCTTGCCTGTCCTGTCTCCGGACAGATGCCGCCATTTCGGAGGGAAATAGACGATTAGAGGGACCCTCAATCCGCTTTCGTAAAGATACCCTTTGCCGCGCGGGATACAGCCGCCGTGGTCACTGAAAAAGAAAATGATCGTATTGTCATCCACTCCTTTCTCTTTCAGGTCTTCCAGAAAAAATCCAAGCCAGGTGTCCACATCCTGGACCGCCTCCAGATGTCCGGCATAGTCGGAACGCACTTCAGGCAAGTCCGGAACATAATCCGGCAGAGAAAGCAGCGCTGGGAAAATGCCCTCCAACGTATAATCTCTACGCCCATCGGTATGGAAAGTACGGATTCTTCCCATATGGGATGTCACCGTATTGAACACGGCGAAAAACGGCTGGTCCTCTCCCCTGCGGGTGCTATTGTAGGATGCCTCCCGGTCACATTCGTCCCAGCAGCTCTTGTTGTCCGTCGTGGAATTGTAGTGCGTCTTGCTGTTATTTGTACACCAGTACCCGGCATCCCTCAACAGCTGCGGGAAAAAGATGCCCTCCGGGGTGTCGTACGGCACGGGGTGGACATCCATTCCGTAAGTGCTCGAGTAACATCCCGTAATGAGCGAGGAACGGGCCGGAGAGCTCTGCGGCGCGACAGACCAGGCGTTCATGAACTGTATGCCCCGGACGGCAAGGCTGTCAGCATTCGGAGTATGTATCCCGGTGTTTCCGTAACACCCGAATTCATAAGAACTGGTATCCTCGAAAGTGAGCCAGAGGATATTGGGCCTCTCGTGCTTTTTTTCCGCCGCGAGGGCAGGATGGACTCCGCAGAAAGTACCTAAGAGCAGGAATGGCAAATGCTTCATATGGTCATTTGTTTTGTGTCGGCACAAAAATAGACCATTGGAATCCAACCGGAGGATTATTATGTCCAAATATATGGCAATATTGTTTTCAACCGGACTTTTATACAATATTCGTCCGCCCGGACAATATTGCGGCGCCGTCCCGCCCGTGCACGTGACAGGCGATGCTGTCAGCGGGCATCCTTACCGTACTCGGTAGGAAGGCAGCCGACGTATTTCTTGAAACGCGAAGCGAAATATGAAGGGGTGCTGAATCCTACCATATAGCTGATTTCGGAAACGGTGTATTTTCCCTCCTTCAGCAGTTGACAGGCCCTGCTGAAGCGTATCTTGTGTATGAAGTCGATGGCCGACTGACCGGTTATCCCCTTGAGTTTCAAATGCAGATTGGAACGGCTCATATTCATCTCCCCTGCGAACTGATCCGTGGAAAATTCCGAATTGTCGATGTGGTGTTCCACTACGGCGATAGCCCTTTTCAGGAATTCCTCGTCCATGACATTGCCGGTTATCTTCTCAGGTTCTATTTCCAACGTCTTGGAATAACGTTCATACATCCGGTTGCGCGTACGCAGCATATTCAGGATCTTCGACCTCAAGACTTCCATTGAGAACGGTTTGGCGATGTAATCGTCAGCGCCCCCGGCCAGCCCCTCCAACTGACATTTCATATCAGCTTTGGCACTCAGCATATAGACCGGGATGTGACAAGTACGCAGGTTCTGCTTCACGGACTTGCAGAGTTTGATGCCATCCATCACCGGCATCATGACATCCGTTATTATCAGATCCACCTCGTTGTCCTTCAGTATATCCAGTGCTTTTTGACCGTTGTCGGCCTCCAAGAGGACGAACAATCCGGACAGCCCGGTCACAAGATATCGGCGCAGATCGGCATTATCCTCCACTATCAATATGGTACCGCGATTGCCGGAGTATCCCGGCTTCTGCCCGTCATCGTCCGCAGCAACATCATCTTCAGCTTCTTCGGAATCAATGAATACATCGCCTGCATTAGTTGACCAGACATTTGGAGCCGGGACAGCATCACCGCTCAAGCCAAGCAGTTCTTCCCTGCTGTACACGGACTCATCCTGCGGCAGATAGACCGTGAAAACGGAGCCTTTTCCCACTTCACTCCGCAGCGTAATGCGTCCGTGATGCAATTCCACCAGACGCTGAACCAGGGAAAGCCCGATGCCGCTTCCATTGGAGCCGCTGTCGGCACGGTAGAAGCGTTCGAAGATATGTTCCTGTTTTTCAGGAGGAATGCCGATACCCGTATCT
>CAVECU010000177.1:0-3194 GCA_963614015.1 uncultured Eubacteriales bacterium | reverse complement strand
ATGTTCAATGGACCGATTCCTCTTGAACACATATTTCTCGGCCACATCGATGGCTCGCCTGATATAATTGTTCTGAGGAGTCGCGTCATCTCCTACGAGGAACAGCTGCTTACGTTTCAGCCAGATTTGGAAATCGAGGCGCCAGAACCAGTATCGGTCCACAGTCTCATAATTCAAATCCTCATATCTGAGGTTTCCTATAGGATGCAGCTCATCATCTTTTGCCTTCAACGCATGGTACAGGCATTCCGGTTCAACAGGATCATCTTTGTCAACGGCATCCATCAATATGTTGAACCACTGATAGTATGTCACCGTGGAAGAATTGACATATAGCATGGATTCAAACATCTTGAGAGTCTTGACAGCGTCATCCTTGTCAAGGAAAGGCGTTTCCAAGTCATAGTCGTAATCGCCCTGTCCGTCAAGAATCCTCACAAAGTACACGTCCAGAAGAACTCTGAAACATATGAGGCTGGTGAAGAAATCCTCAATTTCCTGAGGGTCGTTCCGGCCGATCAGGCATTTTTCAAAGGTGCCGACCAAATTAGCCTTATTGAAAAACGCTGTTATATCCCCGGTGTCTTTTCCTCTGAACGTCAAAAAACGATAGAGACACTGAAGGAGAAAATCGGAGAAACTCATTACGGAATGGCTCCCATCTCCCGTTCTCTGATTTTTTGCAGGGGCATTGGAACTCTCTTTCACATCCAGGATGGAACATCCGCTTGCTTGTTCTTCCTCCGTTTCCTTGAACCCGTTCAAAAGATTATTGTCAAACAAAATATGCGGGGCGTTCCGGGATGCTATCACTTTCTTGATTCTTTCCTTCATCCCGCTTTCATTCTCATTATTCCAGCTCCTCACTTTGAAACATGGCGTGTCCATATCCGCCACGCGATTCCATACTTTAGTGAAAAATTCCTTGTCAGAAGCCAGTTTTTGGAGCAGCTCCACCTTCACGATTTCGTGTCCTTCCAAATTCTTCCCCGTGGAATTCATTCTTTCAAAGTACTTATTCAGAGACGATTGCCGATAGTTTTCAGGCAAATAGGTGACGAAGAATGTCATATATCCGTAAACATATTCCGCATATTCGCCACGTTCCCGGTCGGATTCAAAGCCATTAAGCATATAACTGCGGATGCATTCCAGACCCGTCCTCATCTTCTTATTCACATAGGGCACGGAATCGTCATTGTCTTCTGACATTATCAATGAGTTCAGATACAGCTGGTCTTCAGGTCTCGCGGAGAAAACCAAGCGAGGCTTGCCGTCACACATAAGGAACTGCTTCCAAGGGGAATAATATGCCGAGAGGACAATTCCCATCAGCATCATGACCGTGAACCGTTGCTGACCGTCAACCAAATCATTCCCGGCCGTAGATGTCAGCATTCCGATATAATATGCCTTCCCGGCAGGATGCTTCCTCAAATCGTCCAGCAATTGCGAGATTCTTTCCGGATCCCACTCGAAAAGTCTCTGGTATAACGGAATGCAATATGTTTTATCGCCGATGGTCTCCGGGGTCAGGCGAAGGTCGTTCAAAGTATTCATTTTACAACTGTTTTGGTTATACTGGAAATCTCCACATCTTGTCTGCACTGTTCAAAACAACGTGACAGTCCTTGCGAATAGCGCTGCTGTATGTTTGTTTGCGGGTTCAGAACCGGCATCTCGTTTATTGCCCGTAACAGTTCCGCCAAGAAGAATGTCGGAGATGTCGCCCTGTCTATCATCATGACTATTCTGGTGTCCGCACCATATTGCTGCAACTTTCCCAGATTCACACGGGAATTACCGTAACGATGGATGGAAATCCGCTTGGCAATCAGCATCAGCGCCTCTGTCAGATATTGCTCACCGAATTTCAGATAGTAACAGAATAATAGGGACTCAATGACATCCCTATACCACTTATGGGTCTCCATATCCAGACGATGTATGGCTTTGAAAGCATTTGTGGCGGCAAACGAATTGAACCGGCTCAGGATAGTATCCACATATGCGAAAAAGTGCGAACCGCCTTGGATGGATTCGTTCCAATAAAATTGTTCCCCGAAAGGAGGAATCTCCGAAATGGAAGGAGCCGCCTCATATTCCCGTTTCACATTGTATTTCGCATTGCCATCCCAATTCTGCATACGAATCCAATGCCGCAAGCGGAACACATATAACGACAGCGAACGCACATATGCTCTCTCACTCTCACTGTCCGCTTCATCCCCGGCAAGAATCATCTTGTCCCATTTCTTGGCCAAATGCATTGACTGTTCCGGACTGTCCGCAATAAAACGTAGGTGATGCGCCTTCAGAAGATCGAAATCCGACAAGGCCTTGCCTCTGGAATTCTCGTTTGAGAAGAAAGTGTAGGCCAAATCCACGGAGGAGTCATTCAGAACGAGGACATTGAATTCTATCCCATTCCAAAGCTTCTCCGCAGTTGCCCTGCGCTCACTCCTTCTGACTCCGGAAAGCATATTGCGGATCAGGAATTTATTGTATGCGATATGATCTTCCGCCAGCTTTGACTGATATTTCTCATTCAAGAGAGAGATGCCTTCAATGTGCAAAGCCGAAAGCATCAAGGACAGCGTGACAAGGCGCTGCTGGCCGTCAATAATCTGAAATGTGTCACCTACTTTCTGCAGAATAACCGTCCCCAGGCGGTATCTCCCTTTCTGGTCAATGTCCTTAATATCTTCCCATAGTACCCGCATCGTCTTTTCGTCCCAGCAATAGATTCGCTGATAGTCCGGAATCTTTAGATCAAGATTCAGAAGATGCAGAAGTGTCAGGGTATATAGCTCCACTTCCGCGTTACTGCCGTGAAGCGGCACATCCACATCAGCCAGCTCGCCGTTCTCCTGTTCTGTCCGGAAATACTCCAGAATGGCGGAATTGAAACGCTCCCGCATTTTGGAGAACACGGCCTTCGCATCGTCCCACCCGGAAATCACATTCACATTCCGGCAACATGAATCTTCCCATCTATACTCTGAATCATTTGGAAACCGCTCTCTCAGATAATCCGCCAAGTCACTGAAATCATCATCGTCAGATGACCTTGGCTTTAATATTTGCAGTTCAATATATGCCGGCCAACCGCCATCCTTCGGGTGATCGTATCTGAGGACATAACGCACTTGCATTGAGGAATCCTGTTCTTGAGAGAGTGAACTCTTCAATAC
>CAVECU010000176.1:0-3201 GCA_963614015.1 uncultured Eubacteriales bacterium | reverse complement strand
ATCCTGGAGTAGAACACCACGTGCAGAAGCACATCTCCAAGCTCTTTCTCCAAGTCCTTGTCCGACTTCTTCAATATGGCATCGCTGAGCTCATACACTTCCTCGACAGTCATCGGGCGGAGCGAGTCAAGAGTCTGCGCGGCGTTCCACGGACATTTCTCACGGAGCTTGTCCATAATCTCCAGCACCCGGCCGAACCGGGCGAGCTTCTCTTCTTCAGAATGTGCCATACTCCTGCGTCAAATGCTCAAGTTGTGCCAGTGCGGACCGAATCTTTCGAACGCGGCGCGGTCCAGATCATTCCTGTCATCGGGATGAGCGATGCTGATCATCAGCTTGGCTCTCTCCTGCAGGGACTTGCCGTAGAGGTCCACCGCCCCGTACTCGGTCACTATCCAGTGCGCGTCTGCCCTCGGAGTCACCACGCCGGCACCAGGATTGAGGACAGGGACTATCTTGCTCTGTCCTTTGCGCGTCCTGGAAGCGAAAGCCGTCACGGATTTGCCGCCTTCACTCATTGTGGCTCCGCGCACGAAATCAAGCTGTCCTCCGGTACCGGAGAAGATTCTCGTACCTATGGAATCCGCGCTGATCTGTCCGGTGAGATCCACCTCTGTGGCAGAATTGATCGCCATCATATCAGGATTCCGGGAGATCACCCACGGGTCGTTGGTATATTTGATATCCTTCATCAGCACATCGGGATTGTGGTCGATGAATCCGTACACATCCGCAGAGCCGAGCAGGAACGATGCGACGACTTTGCCGGTGTCGATCTTCTTGCGGCTTCCGTTGATGACTCCGGCGCGGATCAGCCTCAATATGCCGTCAGCGAACATCTCCGTATGCAATCCGAGGTCCTTATGGTCCATCAGCGCCGCAGCGAGCGCATTCGGCAGAGCGCCGATGCCCATCTGCAGACAAGCTCCGTCAGGCACAAGTTCCGCGCAGTTGCGTCCGATCAGTTTCTCCGTCTCGTCCGGCTCAGCGAAATCCTTGGTGACCAACGGAGTATCATCCTTGACAATGTAATCCACAAGCCCCTCCGACACCAGATCACCATAGGCGTAAGGCACATTGGGATTCACCACGGCTATGACCGTCCCGGCACTCTCGATGGCCGCCAGGGAGCAGTCCACGGAAGTCCCGAGAGACATCATCCCGTTTTCATCCGGCAGGGAAAGCTGCACCATCGCCACATCGCATCTGAGCGCCCCGCATCTGTAGAGTTTCTGGGACTCGCCGAGATGGACGGGAAGATAGTCGGCATATCCGGCATTGACATTGGCCCGGACATTGGGACCGAGAAAAAAACCCTGATCGAAAAATATCCCGCTGTATTGCGGCTCCGAATACGGGGCCGGCCCCTCGGTGTGGAAATGATGGAAATGCAGATCTTTCACTTCGCCGGCATCCGCCCTCCGGCACAGAGCCCGGATAAGCACATGAGGCACGCTCGCGACACTGCTGAGATGGATATGATCGCCTGATTTGACCGCTTTTACGGCTTCATCGGCCGTGACAGTGACCGGATGTTTCATACTGACTGTTTTGAAAGGCGGGCCTTGATGTCCTTGGTCTGCTGCTCAAATCCCGGTTTCTCCAGCAGGGCGAACATATTCTTCTTGTAGGCTTCCACGCCGGGCTGGTTGAACGGGTTCACGCCGAGCAGGTATGCGCTGACTCCGCAGGCGAACTCGAAGAAATAGAATATCGCACCCACGGTCTTTTCGCTGATGTTCCCTACGGAAATCTCAAGCTGAGGGACACCTCCGTCGATATGGGCGAGCTTCGTCCCGAGCTGAGCCATCGCGTTGCAATGCTCGACATGCTGTCCCGCGAGATAATTGAGCTGATCAAGATTCTGAGGATCAGAGCCTATGACCACGCTGCGGTTGCTCTTCTCCACCGTCAAGACTGTCTCGAACATTATGCGGGAGCCGTCCTGCACGAACTGGCCGAGAGAGTGGAGATCAGTGGTATATACTACCGATGCAGGGTAGATGCCCTTGCCGTCCTTGCCCTCGGACTCTCCGTAGAGCTGCTTCCACCACTCGCCGAGATACTGGAACTTGGGGTTGAACGTCACGAGCACCTCTATGCTCTTGCCATATCTGGAATGCAGAAGATTGCGCATCGCGGCATACTGTACGGCAGGATTGGAGGCTGACCTGTCCGCCAGAGCCTTCTCTTCTTCGGCCGCGCCCTCAAGCAACGCCCTGATATCGAAGCCGGCCAGAGCTATAGGCAGCAGGCCTACAGGAGTCAGCACGGAAAAACGTCCGCCCACATTGTCAGGGACAACGAACGTCCTGTAGCCCTCCTGGGTTGAAAGCGTCTTGAGAGCTCCCTTGTGCTCATCAGTGACAGCCACTATGCGGGCCGCAGCCTCGGCCGCTCCATAGGCCTCTTCGATATGGCTCTTCACAATTCTGAAAGCAACGGCCGGTTCCGTAGTCGTGCCCGACTTGGATATGACCACGCAGGCGGTGTTCCTCACTCTCATCAAGTCTTCCAGCTCCGCCATATATTCTTCCGACAGATTGTTGCCGGCGAAGACGATCTGAGGGACGCCCTCTTTGTGAAGCTCTTTCGCAAAGCTGTGTGACAGAGCCTCGATTGCGCATTTCGCCCCGAGATATGAGCCACCGATGCCGATCACTACGACGAGATCGATGTTGCGGGCTTTCCAGTCATCGCGAATCTCCTCGCAAGCCTTCACCAGCGATTCCGGAGTGGATGTCGGCAGGTGTTTCCAACCGAGAAAATCATTGCCCGCACCGTTTTCAGCGGCCAGCACATCATAAGCTTCAAGCGCTTTTCCGACAAACTCGCCGTATCCGGCCTCTTCGACAAAGGAGGAACATCCTCCGACATTTACCTTTACCATTTGTTTTATATTCTATTTATTTGTTTGATAATTTCATTCTGTCCGGTGCGTTCCTCCGGACCCGAAAATCCGATGACCGCCCGGAACAATTCCGCTAATTTAACCTTTTTCTTTGAAATAGGAAGAGCCGTCCTGGGTGTGCGGCTCCACTGCCGCCACGTCATACAACCCCGCGCCCACCATTTTTTGGATATTTGCATTATTTTGACTACATTTGCAATCCTTTTCGGAAATCTCCGGAGAGGACACACATTCATTTTTTATTTTCGGGACGCGTCCGCCGCAGGGTATGCGTATGCCCGCAAGTAATC
>CAVECU010000175.1:0-3214 GCA_963614015.1 uncultured Eubacteriales bacterium | reverse complement strand
TACGAGCAAGGTCAGGGCGGAGCCAACAGAGACCGCAATTCCGACATCTTCTGCCCGATGTACATCCGCTACGCCAACGCCGAGAAATATATCCGGAACGACCAGGACCGTCCGTTCATAATGTGCGAATACGCCCACGCGATGGGCAATTCGATGGGCGGATTCAAGGAATATTGGGACCTTATCCGCAAGCATCCGACTTTCCAGGGCGGATGCATCTGGGATTTCGTGGACCAGGCTCTCTACAAGCCGGTCAGTGCGGAGAAATACGGCACGGACCACGTCTTCGCTTTCGGCGGGGACTACAACGGCGAGGATCCGAGTGACGAATCGTTCAACAACAACGGACTCATAGCCCCCGACAGGACCTGGCACCGCCACGCCTATGAAGTCCGCTACCAGCACCGTTCCATTCTCGCCTGGGCAAGCCCGGAGGAAGCCGCCGCAGGCCGCGTCCACATATTCAACGAATATTTCTTCATCCCGCTCGACCGCTTTTCTCTGGACTGGGAACTTGTCCGGGACGGAGTCGCGTTCCGCAGGGGCTTCATAGCTTCTCTTTCCGTGCAGCCGCAGGATACGGCGCTTGTGGACTTGGGATTCGGCGCCGACAGAGAGGCTCTGAAAGAATCCGATGTCTATCTGAATCTGCGTTTCACTCTTAACCGGCAGGACGGAATCCTCCCGGCCGGTACGGAGCTTTCCTATGAGCAGATAGCGATATGCGAGGGCTGGAGACCATCCGCAGTCCGGCCGCAGGCTCTGCCTAAGCCTCCTGTGGAAGTCGAGTTCGACAGGGAGACCGGAGCCCTGGTGAAATATACCTGTTTCGGCAAGGACATCATTTCCGCCCCGATTCTCCCTTGCTTCGGCCGTGCCGTCACCGACAACGACGAGGGAATGCTCGTTGACCTGTCCTTCGACAAGGAGGCGAGACGCATGTTCGACACTTGGAGGACTCCGGAGTTGGTGGCCACCTCATTCGATGACAGGCTTGACGGCGACATCCGGATTGTCACCGTCAAGTACAAGCCGATCGAGGACGCCATTCCTGTGCTCACCTACCGCATCGCGCCGGACGGAGTCATCGATGTCACGCTGAATATAGAGGATGCCGGCGACCTGAAGGCCGCTCCGCATTTCTTCCGCGTAGGAGTGGAGTTCGCGATGCCGGGAGAATATTCACAGATAGACTTTTACGGAGAGGGGCCGTTCGACAGCTATTGTGACAGGAGAAGCTCCACAATGATGGGTCATTACACGCAGAGGGTCATCGACCAGTATGACTACGCCGTGGTCCGCCCGCAGGAGTCCGGCACCCACTGCGGCCTCAAATGGTTCAGCGTCCTGAATCCTGACGGCAACGGTATCCGTGTCACATCCTCCGCCAAGGAGTTCTCGGCTTCCGCCCTTCCGGTGTCCAGACAGATGCTTGACCGCAATCCGGAATTCAAACATTCGCTTGAGCTGAAGAAGTCCGCACATGAATCCGACCGCACCGCCGGCCGGACCTATGTCAACATCGACCTCAAGCAGATGGGTCTCGGCTGCGTCTCCTCATTCGGTGACCACCCTCTCCCTGCCTACCTCGTCCCTGCCGCCCCTTACACATTCGAGTTCACGATAACCCCGGTATGGAGCGACTGAGCAATATAGTTACATCATTGGTCGCCGTTATGGCTATCGCGATCAGCATTGGAACAAAACAATAGCAACAATATGCAAAGATTGAATAAAATCATTTCAGTGATGCTGGGGGCGGCGATGACGCTTGCGGCGGCGGGCGGATGCTCCGGCGGCGGCGATGAGAGTGCCGGAGGAGCGGGGATGCCGGCGGAGGGCAGGACGCTTCTGTCCCCGGACGGGAATCTTGAGATGACGTTCGGGATGTCGGCGGAAGGAACGCCAATGTACTCATTGGACTACAAAGGTCACAAGGTGGTGTTGAACAGCCGCTTGGGATTTCTGCTAAGGGGCGACCTCAACGTGTCGGAAATCAAGGTGAACGGGACGGAGGTTACCAAGGAGGACAAGCATCCTCAGATCGACTTCTATAAAGACTTCGAAATCGTGAGCGCGGATACTTGCTCCTACGACGAGGTCTGGCATCCGGTCTGGGGCGAGGAGGATTCAATTAGAGAGCATTACAATGAGCTGGCTGTCAATCTTAAACACAAGCCGACCGGAAGGCTGATGACCGTCCGCTTCCGGCTCTTTGATGACGGACTGGGCTTCCGCTACGAGTTCGGAGCGATGGACTGGCCGGAATACTTCATCATCAACGATGAACTGACTGAGTTCGCGATGGCCGGCGACCATACGGCCTGGTGGATTCCGGGCGACTTCGACACGCAGGAATATGAATATACCGAGTCCCGCCTGTCGGAGATACCGTCCCTGCTGCCGGCGCAGCTGCTGCCGAACCCGTACCACTGTCCTTATTCGACAAATGCGGTGCAGACATCTCTTCAGATGAAGACGGATGACGGAATCTATGTGAACATTCATGAGGCTGCGCTTCTGGACTATGCCTGCATGCATCTGGAGATTGATCCGAAAACATTGACATTCAAGGCTTCCCTGACGCCTGACGCAATCGGCGGGAAGGGTACGATCCAGACACCGGCGAAGTCTCCGTGGCGGACGGTTCAAGTCACGGACAACGCCTGCAGTCAGCTGGAATCAAGACTTGTGCTGAACCTCAACGAACCTTGCGCCCTGGAGGATGTCAGCTGGATCAAGCCGATGAAATATATCGGCGTATGGTGGGAGATGATAAGCGGCAAAGGAACTTGGTCTTACACCGGGGATGTCCGTCCGATCGATCTCAATACGGTGGATTATACCAAGTTGCCGCATTCCGACAAGCATAGCGCCAACACCGGCAACGTCCGCCGCTACATCGACTTCGCCGCGGCGAACGGCTTCGACGAAGTCCTTGTCGAGGGCTGGAACATCGGCTGGGAGGACTGGGAGAGCTTCTCAAAGGACTACGTCTATGACTTTGTCACCCCGTACCCGGACTTCAACATCAAGGCGCTCAACGAATATGCCCGCTCGAAGGGAGTGAAGCTTATGATGCACAACGAGACATCATCATCCGTAAGGAACTACGAGCGCCACATCGATGCGGCCTACGGTCTTATGAACAAGTATGGCTACGATGCGGTGAAGTCCGGATATGTCGGCCAGATCTTTCCTCGCGGAGAACATC
>CAVECU010000174.1:0-3229 GCA_963614015.1 uncultured Eubacteriales bacterium | reverse complement strand
GCGACTCGAACGCACGACCCCTACGTCCCGAACGTAGTGCGCTAGCCAACTGCGCCACATCCCGCTATATTCCCGGGAACCCCAATCCTTAAGAGAGCTTGTTGATATAGAGAGCTATACCGCTCTTGAGATTGGCTGCCTTGTTCTTGTGGATGATGCCCACCTTGGCGAGCTTGTCTATCATTGCATAGACTTTCGGAAGATTTGCCTCGGCGGCCTGCTTGTCCGTAGTGTTTCTGATAGCACGGATAGCATTCCTTGTTGTTTTTGCATAATACTTATTATGCAATCTGTGCCGTTCGCTCTGGCGAATGCACTTTTCTGCAGATGCGTTGTTTGCCATTGTTCTATTTTTTAATATTTGGTAGTGGGTAGGAGAATCGAACTCCTATTGCGAGAATGAAAATCTCGAGTACTAACCGTTATACGAACCCACCGCGTCATCCCCACGGGGAAGAATGAAAAACATCCCGTCCGCCGTCTTCAGAGGCACCTTTCGAAGGGGAGCCTTTTGAGGGATTGCAAAGGTAGATATTATTTTCTATACCTCAAAATGTTTTTCTACTTTTCTTCCGCAGCCGCATCTCCGGCAGGATCAGCCCATTCAAACGAATACAATATCGCTTCCACCTGCCTGAGGTATTGACGCTTATCATATTTAGGGGCATATACGAACCCGTCCAGGACGATGATGCTCCTGCCGTCTCTGCTGTAGAACGCGTGCGATACGAACGGCCCGCCCATGAAGTCCCCGTGCACTTCCCACAGACCTCTGGTCTCGGCGAACTGCCTGCCGCGGAACTTGATGAAAGAGACCGCAGGAGTGGCCACTTCGTTGGTCGTCATATAGGTGTTGTCAAACATCCCCGGGACATTGTCCTTCAGGATCGCGTTGCGGTGCGAGATGATGGACTGCTCCGTGAAATTGTCTTCGGAGACTGCCGCAGCAGGATATTTGTACACGAATACGCCCTGCGTCGTGTACTGCTTGTCGTCCGAGATCCAGATGAAGTCATCCGTAGCCTTCCTGAGCTTGTATCCCGACGGGAAATGCGGGGAGCCTCCTGTCAGCTTGATTACTGCCGGAGGAATGCTGTGCTCCTCGTAGAGGATGGCGTTGGCGATGACCCTGTCCCTCTCGGCCTGCTCGATGCTGCTGACGATCCGCTCGGCGTGCTGTTTCAGAAGCGTCGCGGCGGAGTCGCCGGACGGGGCCGACACCTGGATTATGCACTGCGGATGGGCCCAGACATCGCGGCGGTAGGCGACTTCTCCCTTCGCCGATGGATTTATGTTGAACATCATGATGTTGCGGTGCACCTTGAAGAGGTCTGCAAAGCCTGTCGTCGGGACGTTGGACAGAGTGAACCTCGGCTCTCTCTGCGGCAGGAACGGATAGTCGTCCGTCAGAATCTCTCTTGCCGTGCCGCCGAGATTGCTGTCCCAGTCGCTCTTGTCCATGACCACGATTATTTCACCGGCCTTCCCGCTGACGTTCGGAAGCAGAGGCTTCCCGTCCTTGCAGCCGGCTGCGGCGGCCATTGCCGCGGCAGCAGCGATAAGTATCTGAAATCTTGTCATATATGGTGGTGTAAATTGATGTCGCATCATCTACCGCAGAAGCCTTCCGATGTCGTTGCCGAACGCCAGGAACATTATCATCAGCAGGATCAGCATCCCGATCATCTGGGCGCCGGCCATGAACTTCACGCTCGGTTTCCTGCCGGTCACCATCTCGTAGAGCAGGAATACTATGTGCCCTCCGTCCAGTGCCGGTATCGGAAGCAGATTCATCACGCCGAGCATTATGGAGAACAGAGCCAGCAGATTGATGAACAGCAGCCAGTTCCACTGCGACGGGAACACTTGTCCGATGGCTATGAAGCTGCCGACCGACTTGTAGGCCCCTGTGCTCGGGGTGGCCACGAGCTTCAGATCTCTGGCATATCCGGCGACGGTGGACAGGGTGTATCTGACTCCGGCCGGTATCGCTTCGGCTACGGTGTAGTCCCTGTGCTTGAGCCCCGGGATCCGGAGGAACACTCCGATATGCCCGGAAGAGTCGATCTTGACATTCCGGGCGATGGTGTCCTCGCCGCGCACAAGCAGTACGTCGGCGCTTCCTCCGGCCTTGGCCCTGAACGCCGCCTGCGCATCCTGTATGTAGTCTATCTTTGTGGAGTCGATCCTGACAAGCCTGTCCCCGGGCATCAGCCCCGCATCTCCTCCCTCTGACGGGCAGGCGAGCGAATCGACCACGAAAGGTGCCGCAATGGAGAACATTCCGGGGCTGTTGAGTACATCCCCTATCATGTTCCTGTCGATATACAGCTGCACCGTGTCATCGCCTCTCAGCACCGAAGCCACTCTTACCGAGCGTCTTGCGAGGTCGGCCTGCAACATGCTGAAATCCTCGGGGACATAGTCGTCGAAGCTCAGGATCCTGTCACCGGTGCGGAAGCCCATATCGTAGGCCAAGTCGTTGACATAGATGTGATTGTCCTCATTGCTCAGATAGCTGTCACCCCAGATGGCGAACATCGACACGTACACGGCTATGGCGAAGATGAAGTTGAACAGGACGCCTCCCGCCATCACGAGAAGTCTCTGCCAGGCGGGCTTTGCGCGGAACTCCCATTCCTCGGGCTCGCTGCCGAGCGCATCCAGGTCGAGCGACTCGTCCACCATCCCGCAGATCTTGCAATACCCTCCGAGCGGCAGCCATCCTATGCCGTATTCGGTGTCGGCTTCCGCAGCCTTGGGGAACAGCTTGATGAACCACTTCGACTTCTTGGTGCTGAACAGCTTGACTCCTCCGGCATCGAAGAACAGGAAGAATTTGTCCACCCGTATCCCGAATATCCGGGCGAATGTGAAGTGCCCCAGTTCGTGGATGACGATAAGTATGGAAAGGGCCAGGATGACCTGGAATATTTTCAGAAGAACAACCATTCTTTCGGAAGATGTTTTGAGATGATCTCTGTCAGGGCCGGGCGCGGGATGCTTCCCTATGCTCCGGCTATGATTTCTGCGGCTCTGATACGCGTTTCCCTGTCGGTGGCCATCAGGTTTTCAACTGTCGGCTGCGGCTCGAAATCCGCTCCGGCCATGCATTTCCCGATGATGTCGGGGATGTCATAGAATCCGATTCTGTCCTGCAAAAATGCGGCCACCGCCGCCTCGTTCGCCGCGTTCATCACGCACGGGATGTTGCCGCCCCGGCCTGTCG
>CAVECU010000173.1:0-3246 GCA_963614015.1 uncultured Eubacteriales bacterium | reverse complement strand
CATACGATCTGCGCCGTGAACATGATGCGCTGCTGCCCCAGGAAGGGGACGGGCTTGATCAAGGTTCTGTCAACGTACGCTCATTGATCCGCCTGCAGGGCCATTCGGCTGTCCGAGCCGGGGCGGAATATTCAAGAGGGGTGAAAAGAAACGTGCTCTGGAACTCCACTTCCGACTTCGAGTTGCTCTATCCCGATGTTATGGCCGATTCTGTGGGCGGAGACCTCCGGAAGGAGCAATATTCTTTCTTCGGGGCCTGGTCGAAGCTTTTGGGGAAGGCCCATATCGGCATCTACGGCGGGTATCGGGCGTTGCATGAGTACCGGCAGGTGGATCCGCGTCCGAGGTCGGTCACATCCGATGCGAATGCTACCTTGACCTGTGGCGTCGCAGTCAAAGGTTATGTCCTGGATCTCAACGCAGCATTCAGGGTCTATAAACAATCTCAAGATGTAAGTTTCTATGATCAGTCGGGAGCCAACACCTCCGAGTTCCATTTCACAGGTCTCGGAAGCCGGTTCGCAAGATTCGACGGCTCGGGAGACTTCACTTCAAGCAGATATGTCGGGCACGGCCGGGAAATCTCAGTCTCTGTCATTCCGGGGCATCCTGACGGATGGACGGGACTGCTTTCCTACAACCATATGGACATAGAGTGCCTGCTGACTGCAGGCAATGAAGTCCCGATCACAGCTCTCCTGATCCGGAAGGCGGAAGGTCTGGTGGGATACAGGCACCCGAGCGGAGAAGTAAGATGGAATCTGCTTGCAGAAATGGCCTGCGAGCTGAGACAGAGCACGGAAAATATCATAGATACAGGCAAAAACAAAGAATATGCGGTGCTTGGCTCACTTACGATGTATCGCAACAGGATCCTGTCAGCGGCCATTAAAGGAGCTGTCGAGATTTCCACTGCGGCCGGCACTGTCAGTGCGGAGCCTGCCATCGAATATTACCGCTCGTCAGCGGAATACATATTCCCGGAAAGGGAGATGTCTTTCAGTTTTGCCAATGCCGGAGTGACCTTGGGCTGGAGAAGGCTGCACAAGGAATGGCTGTTCAGCGCCGGCGCAGGACTCCGGAGGACATTCGCATTCGGCGGAGCCCTGAACATTCCCGCCGAATACACGGATCTCAAGATTGCGGAGCATCTGGAGCATTTCCATTCAATGATTTCCTCGGACAAGATGACCGCAGGGCTGAGCCTTGGAATACAACGCAATATCGGGCGCGACACCGCTTTATTCCTGAGACCGGAGTTCACTCTCAGATCCTCGGACGGGTTCGGCCCGGCGAAGTATCTTACAACATCCATAGGACTGGCATTTTAATTATCAACAACTATCAAATTATGAGAAAATTACTTCTAATCCTTACCGCAGGCATCGCTACCATGGCCTGCGACAATGAATCCCCTGTCTTCACGTTGTCAACCAATGAATTGAAATTCGATGCCAACGGGGGACAGCAGACAGTCTATCTCTCGACCAATCGTCTTTGGACCGCGCAGATTCCGCAGACTGACACATGGCTTCTCGTCTCAGCCACCACCGGAGACTCGGACACGGAGCTCATCATCACCGCTGAGCCTTACGAAGATGCCTCGCCGAGGACATCAACGCTGACATTTGACACCGCACTCGGACTTCAGTCTTTCACGATCACGCAGAACGGGCCCGTACCGCCGGAAGAGCCGGAGACATCCGGACTGTCAGCCAGAGGAAGAGGCGGCAGAGTCGCCGTCCCTGCCGTCCAAGGCTATGCTTATGAAGTTGAAATCACCGACGCTCCGGACTGGATCACCGTTGTCGAGACCGGAAAGGACAGCGTAATCCTCCAGCTTGACACCAACAGGACAGCTGAATACAGGACCGCCGAAGTCGTACTCAAGACCACGGCTGACGCAGAGCTGTCAAAGGTCACTATCGAGCAGAGCTGGAGGAACATTGAACCGGGAGAAGTTCTGATCGAGGAAGTGTTCTTCACCAGCTGCGCTCTTCCGACCACAGGACAACCTGACAAGTTCAATGGCGACCAGTATTTCAAGCTCACCAACAACACGGACGAACTTCTCTACTTTGACGGCATCATGATCTCTGAAGCCAAATACCCTTCTTCAACCAAGACTCCTTTTGAATTTCTCAATCCGATCAAGAAAGAGGCCTGCGGAGTCGGGACCGTATATGTCATCCCGGGCAGCGGGCACGATGTCCCTGTCAAGGCCGGAGGGTCTGTCATCATTGCGAACAACGCTCAGAATCATCTGGCAACGAACCCCAACTCTTTCGATCTGAGCGGAGCCGATTTCGAGTGGTATGACAAATCGACCTCAACCGCCATTAAGGACATCGACAATCCGGATGTCCCAAACCTTGACATCTGGTTCACTTATTCTCTTTCGATCTGGATTCTTCACAACAGAGGATTTGAGGGATATGTCATTTCCCTGCCTCCTTACGGAGTGACCAGAGAGAGCTTCCTTGAGAATTACAAATGGGAAGGCACTTACATCAATCATTCTCTCGTAGGAGACTTCGAGATGAATATTTCAAGCGCCTACAAGATTCCGAACTCCTGGGTTCTGGACGGAGTGAATCTCGCCATTGAGGAGAATTTCCAGTACACAAGCTGGGACGAGTCCATCGATGCCGGCTGGACACACTGCGGCAAGATCGACAAGGATCCCGAACGTTACGGTAAGTCCGTACTCCGCAAGAGAGGTGATGACGGCAAACTGATAGATACCAACAACTCCACCAACGACTTCACTCCGGACTCCACGCCGTCGCTGAAGAAATAAGGAGTTGCCTGACAAGAAGCGGTCAGGGGCCGTCAGGGGCCGCACAGAAATAATTTTTGCAAATCCGGAAAATATCTCTACCTTTGCACTCCATTCAGCCAAGCCGGCTACAGACAGCCTCTGCATCGCAGTCGCCTCCGGCTCAGCTTCTTCAGGAGAGGTGGTAGAGTGGTCGATTACGGCAGTCTTGAAAACTGTTGAACTGCAAGGTTCCGGGGGTTCGAATCCCTCCCTCTCCGCAATACAAAAGAAAAAATCGGTGTCAAGCTTGCTTGAATGCCGATTTTTTCTTTTGTATTGCAACGCCCCGCCGCAGGCGGGGAGGGATGTCGGAGCACGAAGTGCGACGAAATCCCGGAGAGGGAGACTTCGCCTCCGGGAACGGAGCACAGCGACGAAATCCCGGAGAGGGAGACTTCGCCTCCGGGAACGGAGCACAGCGACGA
>CAVECU010000172.1:0-3259 GCA_963614015.1 uncultured Eubacteriales bacterium | reverse complement strand
GTTCGGAGCAATCACCGGAGTGGTCATCTCGCAGATATTCATCCTATCGCAGCTGAACACCATGACGGCGTCCGAGAGGGCCTCACTGCCCGATGCCGAGCTCGCGGCGATACAGGCGGCGGAGCTCAACTCCGTGACAAGCACTTATGTGATACTTGGATGCATAATGCTGGTCCTTCTGCTTGCAATCCGGCTCACGAAGATGCCGGATCTCAAAGAGGGCGGAGAACTGGATCTGAAAGGCTCATTCAAGCGGCTCATCCGCAACAAGAATTACGTATGGGGTGTCGTGGCCCAATTCTTTGACATCGGCGCACAGATAGCCGTGTGGTCCTATGTCATCAGATATGCGATGCACAATCTGAATCTCGATGCCGTGATAGCCGGGCTCGGACCAGATGCAAGCTCGGACCAGATCATCACTGCGCTGCGCCACGTAGAGCCTGTAGCAGGAGAATTCTACTCGGTATGCGAGGCAGTCGGTCTCGACTCGCTCCTTCCGAGGACGGCGGAGCAGGCCGGAGCCACATATTACATCCTGTCTCTCATACTTTTCGTCCTATCGAGATTCCTGTGCACATGGCTCATGAAATGGTTCAAGCCGCGCAAGATGCTTGTCACCGTAGCGGCTCTCGGCGTGCTGTGCTGTCTCGGAACAGTGTTCGGAAAGGGATTCTTCGGAGTTTACTGCCTCATGGGCATCTCCGGCTGTCTCTCCCTCATGTTCCCTACGATCTACGGATTCGGGATCAAGGGACTCGGTGAAGACACCAAGCTCGGCGGCAGCGGCATGGTGATGGCCATCGCGGGTGCTTCCGTACTGACACAGATAGAGGGGATATTGTCAGACCAGTCCGGCAGCATCGCCACAGCCTACATCGTCCCAGCTATAGCCTTTGCGATTATCCTGTACTATGCGGCCGTATTCTGCCGCAAACAGGAAAAACTCGATGCTTATGGAGCGGAATAAGGATTATGTGATCGGCGTCGACTACGGGACCGACTCCTGCAGAGCCATTCTCGCGGACGCCGCCGACGGCGGCATTGTCGCGGAGGCCTCCTGCCCATATCCGAGATGGGCGGAAGGCAGATGGTGCGACCCGTCGTCAGACAGGTACAGGCAGCATCCGCTCGACTACATCGAGTCATTCCGCAAGGTGATCTCCGTCATCGTGGCGAAAGCCGGAAATGATGTAATCTCAAAGGTCAGAGGCCTTTCCTTCGACACGACGGCAAGCACTCCTGTCCTCGTTGACAGCAACGGGACCCCGCTCGCCATGCTGCCGGAATTCCGGGAAGACCCGGACGCGATGTTCATCCTCTGGAAAGACCATACTGCCAAGAGTGAAGCGGAGGAGATCAACGCCCTCGCCCGGAAGTCGGCCATAGACTACACCTCCTATTCCGGAGGCGCATATTCGGCGGAATGGGCGTGGTCAAAGGTGCTTCACGTCCTCCGCACCAATGACAAGGTCGCCGGAGCGGCTTATTCCTGGATGGAGCACTGCGACTGGATGCCGGCGTGGCTGACAGGGACCGTAAAGCCCGAGACTGCGGCAAGAAGCCGCTGCGCCGCAGGACACAAGGCCATGTGGCGCAATGAATGGGGCGGCCTGCCGGACGAGGAGTTCCTCGGCGCACTGGATCCGAGGCTCATCCCGATGCGCAGGCATCTGTACAGGGACACCTGCACCGCAGACACCTGCATCGGAGCCATCCGTCCGGATCTGGCTGTGGAGCTTGGTCTTCCGGGCTCGGTCAAGGTGGGAAGCGGCTCCATCGACGCCCACGTCGGGGCGGTCGGGGCCTGCGTGTCACCGGGGACGCTTGTAAAAATCATCGGCACATCCACTTGCGACATACTGGTGGCGGAGCCTGAGACGGTGAAAGACCGCCGCATCGCAGGCATCTGCGGTCAGGTGGACGGTTCCGTCATTCCGGGGCTCGTAGGGTTCGAAGCCGGGCAGTCAGCGTTCGGCGACATCTACGCCTGGTTCGGAAAAGTCCTGATGTGGCCGGTGGAAAACATGATCCCGGAAGCGGCTGCCTCTGTCAGGGAGACGCTTCTCTCGCGGCTTGAAAAGGAAGCCTTGAAGATATCGGATGAAGATTCCGCCGTCACGGCTCTTGACTGGATGAACGGGCGCAGGACACCGGATGCGGACCAGAGGGTCAAAGGAGCGATAGCCGGCATCACTCTGGGCACGACCGCACCTATGATATATAAGGCTCTGATAGAAGCCGCGGCTTTCGGCTCGAAGGCCATCATCGACAGGTTCGCCTCCGAAGGGGTGGAAATCGGCTCCATTGTGGCCGTAGGGGGAATATCCCGAAAATCCACTCTCGTGATGCAGACTATGGCGGATGTCCTCGGAATGCCGATAGAAGTACCGGACTGCGATCAGGCTTGCGCATTGGGCGCGGCGATGCTCGCCTCCGCCGCATCGGGCATATATCCTGACACGGCTTCGGCCCAGAGAGCGATGCGCTCCCCAGCCGGAAAGACATATCTTCCGGACATGGAGCGACACCGCAGATTGACTTACATATACGACAACAGGTATCGTCCACTTGGCGAGTTCGCACAGTCCGATGCCAGATAACACAAGAATAACCATGAGAAGAATAATATCATATTGCGCAATCGCCGCAGCGGCACTGCCGATCCTTGCCTCTTGCGGAAAGGACAACGGAGAAGACCGGACAGCAGATTACGGAGAGCTGTCATTCTCCGCAACCGTCCCTTCGATCGAAGGGACAGGAATAAAGCTCGACTGGAGCGCAGGAGAGTCCATATCCATATTCGACGACAAGGCCAATCACGAGTTCAAGGCCGCTGAAGCCGGCAGCGAGACAGTCTTCACCGGCACGGCCGACAAAAAAGCCGCAGGATATATGGGTCTGAGCCCATACAACGGAAGCCTTCAGCGGTACAGCGGCAAGGTCAGCGTGAGCATACCGGCTTCTCAGGAAGCGGTGGCCGGCGGAATGGACTCCGACGCCAGATTCATGGCGGCATATACGGATCCGGAGGCCGGGACATTGGAGTTCAAGCTGCTTCCGGCGCTTCTCCGGTTCTCCATTGACGGGACCGGCTACAATATCGTCTCCGTCCAGATCACCGCAAAAGGCGGCGAGGCCATAGCCGGAAACTGCAAGATCGGACTCTTCGAATCGCCTGTGATAGAGGCCGCCTCGGGCAGCTCTTCAAAGGTGCAGATGAACGGTTCCAATATTGGCGGCACCTACTGTCTGGCCG
>CAVECU010000171.1:1630-3305 GCA_963614015.1 uncultured Eubacteriales bacterium | reverse complement strand
TATTCCATGCAGGACAAGGCAAGAGGCGTGGGCTTCGACTGGGAAGATGCGTCCCATGTGTGGGACAAGGTCAAGGAAGAACAGGATGAACTTCAGGCCGAGCTGGATGCGATGGCCCGGGAAGAAAGCGGCAAGGAGGTGAATGTGAATGAACCCCCTGCCAAAGGTTCCGCGAGAGACCGTGCGGAAGAGGAGCTGGGAGACTTCCTGTTCGCAGCCGTAAATGCGGCCAGACTTTACGGCCTGAATCCCGATACGGCTCTCAACAGGGCCTGCGACAAGTTCCGCCGCCGTTTCACATATCTGGAGGAGCGCACCATCCGTCAGGGACGGAAGCTTACGGATATGACTCTCGCCCAGATGGACGAGATCTGGGACGAAGGGAAGGCTAAGGGCTTGTGACACAGGATTCCGCACGGGAGACTCTGCTGCCGGAGAAGACAGGTGTTGCAGATGATTTTTGATTTGCAAAAATAAATCATTACATTTGGGTGCTGTTTCTGTTCCGGATACGGGACGAAACGGGTGTACTATAAACCATTTATGAAAGAGCGGATAGCAAAAGGAATACTATCGTCTTTCTTAATCAGCCTGATGCTGTCGGTTGTATCTGCTTGCAGTACAGGCTTGTCTGGTAAAAGGACAAAGGATGTGGAAGGGCAGGTCTCCGTTTCGGGGGCCTTTGCCCTGTACCCCTTGGCTGTTCAGTGGTCCAATGAGTTTCAAGTCCTTCATCCTGCGGTTAAGATCGATGTTTCTGCCGGTGGAGCCGGAAAAGGAATGACAGATGTCCTCAACGGTATGGTGGACTATGCGATGCTTTCCCGGGAACTTCACGATGAGGAAAGAGAAGCCGGAGCTCTGGCTTTCATAGTGGGCCGTGATGCGGTCATCCCCGATTTCAATACCGGCAATCCGCATGCATCGCTAATCCGGAGGAGGGGAATAACCGCAGAGCAGGCGAGAAAGATCTGGGTGACAGGAGAAATCACTACCTGGGGCCAGCTTCTCGGCATCGATGACCGGCACAAAATCAATGTCTATACACGTTCCGATGCCTGCGGGGCCGCCCAGACGTTCGCGTCGTGGTTCGGTGCCAAGCAGGAAGACTTGCGCGGTACGGCCGTATTCGGCGACCCCGGAATAGCCAAGGCCGTGCAGAGCGACAAATGGGCGATCGGGTTCAACAATCTGGCCTATGCCTATGATCCTCAGACCCATCTCCCGCAGGCGGGGCTGGCTATCTATCCTCTGGATGTGAACGGCGACGGCGGGATATCTCCGGATGAGGATTTCTACGATACGAAGGAAATGCTGGTGCACGCCATTGAAGATGAGCTGTTTCCTGCGCCGCCGTCGAGAAATCTGTATTTCGTGACGAAAGGAGCGCCTGTGGATTCGGCTTCTGTGGCGTTTCTGAAATTCGTGCTGAAGGAAGGACAGTCGTTCAACGAACCTGCCGGATATGTAAAGGTGTCGTCCAGAGCGATGAGCGAGAACATAAGGCTTTTCCGTTCGTCCAGACGTGCGGCTGATCTGAAAGACAACAACACCGACCGGATAGTCATAATATTCATCGTGGCTCTTGTGGCGATTCTGTCGCTGTCGAGCGGGGCCATATTTCAGAAGTCTCTGAACAAGAGGAGAATATATAAGCAGAACTTGTCATCTGCAT
>CAVECU010000171.1:0-1620 GCA_963614015.1 uncultured Eubacteriales bacterium | reverse complement strand
GGGCTGTTCATCAAGTCACTGCCCATTCTTCAGGAGAGTTCCTTCTGGGAGCTCGTGACTTCTACGGAGTGGAAGCCGTCGCAGAAGAAATTCGGCTTCCTGCCGTTCATCTCGGGTACATTGGCGGTCACTCTGCTGTCCATCTGCATAGCGCTGCCGCTGTCCCTGCTTACCGCCATATCGCTGACGGAATATGCGAGGCGTTTCGTGCGGAGGTTCGTGTATCCGGCTCTGGACATTCTGGCAGCGCTGCCGTCCGTCATCTACGGCGTCTGGGGCATCCTCATACTTATTCCGGTCACGGGATATTCACTTCTTACGGCGGCCCTTGTCCTGTGCGTCATGGTGTTGCCGCTGATGGTCAGCCTGTTCGTGGAGATATTCGCCTCCGTGCCGCAGGACTTGCGGGATGCGTCGATGTCGCTCGGGGCGACCAAGTGGCAGACGACCAAGAAAGTCGTGCTCAAGAAATCATTGTCCGGAATATTCGCATCCGTGGTCCTCGCATTGTCCAAGGCGATGGGGGAGACTATCGCGGTGATGATGGTCTGCGGAAGCATACCTGCCATTCCGAAGACAATATTCGGAGGATTCTATACGTTGCCGGCTCTCATAGGCAACAATTATGGCGAAATGGCGTCAGTGCCGCTGTATGAGTCCGCCATAATGTTCGCCGCATTGCTTCTTCTGGTCATCGTGGTCATTTTCAACGTGTTGTCCAGAGTCATTCTTTATCGTGTCCAGAAAAACGGATGAGTATGAGGCGAAATCAAGGTAAATATACGGAAGAGAAAGTGATGCAGGCTCTTATGATCGTAGCCTGCTGTATCGTGCTTGCAGTCGTGGCTTCCATCATCTGGACCATCTTCGTGAAGGGCATCAGCTCCGTTTCATGGGAAATGGTGTCGCAGGCCCCGGGCAAGAACTGGAACACGGAAGATGACGGCGGATTTCTCAACGCGATCGTGGGCTCGCTATATGTCGTGATTCCGGCCACGCTGATAGCCATATGCATAAGCGTACCGGTAGTCTTCTACATGAATCTGTACAGGAGGAGGACGAATTGGCTTTCGTATTTCGCCCGTCTCGTATATGATGTCCTGTACGGCATCCCGTCCATCGTCTATGGCGCTTTCGCTTTCATGATAATGGTTATGGTGGGCATGCGGGCTTCCGTGTTGGGCGGAATAGTCGTCACAACGCTGCTGATTGTGCCGATGTTCATACGAAGCGGCGATGAGATCTCGCGTTCCGTGCCCGACGATATGATAGATGCGGCGTTCTCGCTCGGAGCAACCAAGTGGGAAACGCTGAAAGTCATTGTGCGTCAAGTGATGCCCGGAATGATTACTGCCACGCTTCTTGCTGTTGGCAGGGCGATCGGCGATGCCGCCGCAGTGATGTTCACGGCAGGATTCTCGGATTCTGTGGCCACATCTCTGTCTTCGCCCACCGCGACATTGCCGCTTGCCATCTTCAATTGGATAACGATGCCGTCCCCATTCCCGGAAAGAGCCTATGCCGCGGCATTGGTGCTTACTGTCATAGTCTTGATACTCAGTATGGGAGGGCGATGGATCACCGAACATTTCACAAAGAACAATCTATAGGGATATGGAC
>CAVECU010000170.1:0-3341 GCA_963614015.1 uncultured Eubacteriales bacterium | reverse complement strand
TGCGAACCCTGCTCTCTTCATCGCGATGGGCATCTTCGCACTGGCATTCGTCATCATCTTCTTCTCCTACATTCCGGAGCCGGAGCTTGAGGCCGCAAAGGCTTCCGCCGAGAAGTCCGAGAGCGTCGGAGCAAGCGTCAAGGGCGCTCTCTCCCACAGCAATCTTCTCTTCGGCATCATCGCCATCTTCGTGTATGTGGGCGTCGAGGTCGGCATCCCTAACATAGCCAATCTCTATATGACCACATCCCCTGACGCCACTTCCGCACAGCCGGGTCTTGGCATCTCCACCGCGACAGCCGGAGCGATCGTGGGTCTTTACTGGCTGCTCATGCTCTGCGGCCGTCTTCTCGGCAGCGCAGTCGGCGGCAAGGTATCCAGCAAGATGATGATGACAGGCGTGACTTCAGCTGCGCTCGTACTCCTTATCCTCGGCATTTTCCTGCCTGCTGACAAGAGCATCACTCTCAGCTTCGTGACGGCGGACGCGATTCCGGTCAAGGTGATCTGCTTCATCCTCTGCGGTCTGTGCACGTCCATCATGTGGGGCAGCATCTTCAATCTTGCTGTCGAGGGTCTGGGCAAATACACATCCATAGCATCCGGCCTGTTCATGGTAATGGTGTGCGGCGGCGGTATCCTTCCTTATTTCCAGGGACTTATCGCTGACAAGTTTGGATATATCGAGAGCTACTGGCTGATCGTCGCATGTGTCGTATATATGCTCGTGTTCGCCCTCTTCCTCTCGGCTCCGAAGGCGGAGAAAGAATAACCCTCAGCAACAGAACATCTTAAGAACAGAATTATGGACAAGATGGATATGCCTTATGTAGTCGGTGTCGATGTCGGAGGACAGACCACCAAGATAGGGGTCGTGGATATGAGGGGTCAGGTCCTGGCCCAGACGGTCATCCGCACGGACACTCACAATGACGTGGAGCCATATATCGCGGAGTTGGCATCGGCCATCCGCAAGGTGATAAGCGACGCCGGAGTGGACGGACAGATAAGGGGCATCGGCCTCGGCATCCCGAACGGCAACTATTACACCGGAGAGATCGAGAATGCGGTCAACCTCAAGTGGGGGAAGAACGGAAGCCTCCCTGTGGCAAAGCTCCTGAAGGAGCAGATGGGCGGCATCCCGGTGGCGCTCACAAATGACGCCAACGCCGCGGCTATGGGCGAGATGACCTACGGTGCCGCCAGAGGCATGAAGAACTTCATAATGATCACTCTCGGGACAGGTGTCGGCAGCGGCATTGTCATAGGCGGAGAGGTGGTCTATGGCCACGACGGATTCGCAGGCGAGCTCGGACACACTTGTGCGGTGCGCCACAACGGCCGCCTGTGCAACTGCGGCAAGACCGGATGTCTGGAGACTTATGCTTCCGCCATCGGCGTGGCAAGGACGGCCCGCGAATGGCTTGACCTGAGCGATGAGCCTTCTTCTCTCAGAAGTCTGGACAACATCTCGTCGAAGGATGTGTACGAGGCCGCCAAAGACGGCGACAAGCTCGCTCTGAAGATTTTCGAGTTCACGGGGACGATGCTTGGACAGTCTTTCGCTGATTTCATAGAGTTCAGCGCACCTGAAGCCATTGTCCTGTTCGGCGGGCTTGCAAGGGCGAAGGATTTTCTCACCGGTCCTATCGAGACCGCGATGAATGCCAATGTCCTGCCGCTGTGGCGTGGCAAGGTCAAGCTCGTGTTCTCGCAGCTGAAGGAGTCCGATGCCGCCATCCTCGGCGCCTCGGCGCTCGCCTGGGAGCTGTAGGAGTGATGAGCATGATAGAGTATCGGCCGGCCGGAACTTCCGGTCAGCCGATATTGTTTTCACTACCCTGACAGGCAGCCGCTTCGGAACGGATCCACTGTAAAAGGTCGCAGGCTCACCTGCGGAAGTTATCCTATTCCAGTTTGTGAATTGCGAGGCCGGAGCGGAGCTTCGGCTCGAACCACGTGGTCTTCGGCGGCATGATATTGCCGCTGTCGGCTATATCCGTGAGCTGCTTCATGGAGACAGGGAACAGTGCGAACGCGACTTTCATCTCACCGCTGTCCACTCTCGCCGACAGCTCTTCAAGTCCGCGGATGCCGCCCACGAAGTCTATCCGCTTGTCCGTCCTCAGGTCCTTGATGCCCAGAATCTTGTCCAGCACGAGATTGGACAGGATCGTCACATCCAGGACTCCGATAGGATCCTTGTCGTCATATCTTCCGGGACGGGTCTCAAGCGAATACCATTTTCCTCCCAGATACATTGAGAATCCGTGCAGATGGTCCGGACGGCAGACGCCCTCTCCGGCATATTCCCTGACGATGAAGTCTTCGTCCAGAGCCGCCAGGAACTGCTCCGGGGTGAGGCCGTTAAGGTCTTTCACCACTCTGTTGTAGTCGATTATCTTGAGCTGGCTCTCCGGGAAGCATACCGCCATGAAATAGTTGTATTCCTCATCTCCGGAACGCGACCTGTTGGAAGACCGCTTCTCCGCTCCGACTCTTGCAGCGGCAGCCGTACGATGATGGCCATCAGCGACATAGAATGCGGACACCTGTGTAGTGAACAGCTCCGTTATCCGGCCCGTCACGGCGTCATCGTCTATCACCCAGAACTTGTGGCCGAAGCCGTTCTCATCGGTGAACGAATATTCCGGATCCGCAGAGGCGGCTGCGGACACGATTGCGGACAGTTCGGCATTGTCCTTATAGGCAAAGAATACCGGCTCGATGTTGGCATTCTGGATCCGCACATGGACCATGCGGTCGTCTTCCTTGTCCTTGCGGGTGAGCTCGTGCTTCTTTATCCGGCCTTCGGAATAGTCGTCCGTATGGGCGCACAGCACAAGTCCGTACTGGGTCCTGCCGTCCATAGTCTGGGCGTAGACGTAGTAGCATGGTTTCCTGTCCTGCACAAGCCAGCCGTTTTTCTGCCATTCGGCGAAATTCTTGACGGCTTTGTCATAGACTCTTTCATCGTGGTCCGGGAGTATGGGGTCGAAGTCTATTTCCGGTTTTGTGATATGCAGCAGGGACTTTTCGCCCGCCATATTCTTGGCCTCCACCGAGTTCAGCACATCGTAAGGCGGCGCCGCGACTTCCGTGACGAGGTTTTTGGGCGGCCGTATGGCCGCAAATGGTTTGACTCTTACCATAGCTGTTACTACCTTTATTTCTTTGTATGCGACATTATTGATATTCTCACGGAGGCTCTTTTTGGGATCATTTCCTCAATCCCCCACCGCACGATTTATTGCTTCGTTACCCTCTCCCTGTTTCCTCTTTAAGAGGCCTATTAACCCCCGCAGCTGAGGCTGCGACCCCTATTAGGGGTATCTCGCACC
>CAVECU010000169.1:0-3428 GCA_963614015.1 uncultured Eubacteriales bacterium | reverse complement strand
TTCCACAGCACCCTCTGCCATATAGCGGAGCAATGTCTGGTTGGCATACTGGCGAGCGCCCTTGGACACCTGGAGAATGACCGGTGACTTGGTCTCGGCGGCAGCCTGGATTATAGCCTGAAGCTGTTCCATATTGTTGAAATTGAAGGCCGGAATGGCATATCCGCCTTTCACTGCCTTTGCAAACATCTCACGGGTGTTTACAAGGCCCAATTCTTTAAAAGAAACCATAGTTATAGTTATAATAGATTGTTAAAATCCGTTTTCACCGGCGCAAAAATAGTCATTTTTCGCCACAAACAGAAGCGGCGGCGACAAGGAACCGTCAAAAAAAACAAGGAACCGTCAAAAAAATCAAGGAAAAATCAAAAACGGCTTCTTAACTTTGCGCTCCCATATAAAGCAAGAATCTGACAGATGAGCAACAAGGTTGTGATATTTTCCGCCCCGTCCGGCTCGGGGAAGAGTACGATTGTCCACCACATATTGGGACGGCACCCTGAGATGGAGTTCTCGGTATCAGCCACTTCCAGAGCGCCGAGAGGCAGCGAGCGGAACGGGGAGGACTATTATTTCTATTCCGCGGAGGAGTTCCGCCGGATGATCGGGGAAGACCTGTTCGTGGAGAAGGAGGAAGTCTATCCCGGCTCATTCTACGGCACATTGAAGTCCGAAGTGGAAAGAATCTGGGCCAAAGGTCACGTGATAATCTTCGATGTGGACGTGAAGGGAGGTCTCAACCTCAAGAAATATTTCGGGGACAAGGCCTTGGCGATATTCATCCAGGCCCCTTCCGTGGAAGAGCTGCGCAGAAGGCTCATAGCCAGGGGCACGGACAGCGAAGAGGCCATAGCGGAAAGAGTGGACAAGGCGGAAGAAGAGATGACCTATGCGGACCGATTCGACCATATACTTGTCAATGACGATCTTGCGGCATCATTCCGCGAGGCCGAGAAAGTCGTGGACGATTTTCTCCGGAAATAGAAACCCGTTTCTCCCCCACCACACGCCATGCGGATCGCAGTCTATTCCGGCACGTTCAACCCTCTCCATACCGGGCACAAGGCCATTATGGAGTATCTCACTGCCGGAGGGCGGTTTGACGGGGTGTATCTTGTCGTTTCTCCGCAGAATCCGCTCAAGCACAACATCTCGCCGGAATCCGGCAGACAGAGGTACGATGCCGCCGTGGAAGCGCTCGGCCGACATCCCGAGCTGAACATGGTGCGCGTGGATGACATCGAGCTGATGATGGAGCCTCCGCACTACACCATCAAGACTCTCGACGCCTTGAAGCGCAGGGAGCCCGGCAACGAGTTCACTCTCATCATCGGAGCAGACAATCTGTACAACATACACAGGTGGAGGGACTTCCCGAGGATTCTGGCGGAATATGGAGTGGCGGTATATCCGAGAAAGGGGTACGACTTGAAGCGTCTGAAGAAAGAGCTGATGGAGGAATGCGCCCTCATTCCGTCCTGTTATGTCCTCGATGCGGAAGATTCCGACACCGACAAGCTCAGCCTTGAGGACAGCCGGAACCGCATCTATGACATCCATCTGTTGGACGCCCCCATCGTGGACATCTCATCCACCGAGATCCGGGAAGCGCAGGCTGACGGCAAAGACATGAGCCTCTGGCTGATGTAGTATATATGTTGATTAGCCCTTTAAAAGGGAGACTGAAAGTCCTACAGAGTGGCTACTAAGTCCCGAAGGGACCGCACCGGAGGTGCGAGATACCCCTAATAGGGATCGCAGCCTTAGCTGCGGGGGTTAATAGGCCTTCCAGCCGGTGTGTGGCCATAAATATGGCCACACACCGGCTGGAAATCCGTCTGGAACCGGCATATGGCCATATTGTCGCTCGGAAGCGTCCCGCTATTTCAGCAGCTTCGCCACCTTGTCCTTTGCGAAGTCAAACCATTCGCTGCAAGGAACATAGCTATACGGAACAAACTCCGACACACGGACAAACGCCTTGTCCTCGTCCTTGCCGGCGTAGATTTCCAGCATAATGCCGTTGTTGCTCGATATGTCTTCCTTCCACTCATATGCGGACGGATCATTCTTGAGCGCGCCGAGAATCTCGCTCTTGCGGCTCGCCTGAAAATATTTGAGAACTTTCGTGAAATGCTTCCCTGTGGAGACATCCTTGAAATCAGTCTTGAGGAACAGCAGCATAAGCACTCCCGGAACCGCAAGACATGTCCCCAGAATATTGATGGACACGGATGTAGGCATTATTATAAGGGATATGCCGGCAACAGCCAGCACTGCGGACAATGCGATATCGCGCACCGAACGTACGCGTACAAATTCTTTTTCCATGATAAAATGTGATGATAAGTTTTTTCCGTCCGTTTGCAGACCCCGGGCGGACGGACGGTATGCCGCGCCGGGAGGGGATGGGACATCGTCAGCCGGAAGGCCTGACGCCGGCAGCCGCCGCAAGAGCAGGCCCCGCCATCCCCGAAAGCGGAAAATGCGGAAACGCTAATTGCGCATTTTCCTCAGACTTATCAGATAGTCCGACACCCGGAAGAATCCCAATGGCAGCAGCCCGACGAAATACGAAAATCCGTCCGCATAGCGCAGGCACACTATCTTGCCGCCGCGGCAGAATGCCGCTCTGGAACCCGAAAAAGGACTGATGCGGAAGCTGTTGCAGCGGACTCTCTGCCCGCTGCTCGGAGGACGGGAATCGCTGAACTGGCAGCAGGCTTCGGCAATCTCCATCCTGTTCCAGTCCGTGTAGCAGTCCTTCTCGTCATCCGCAGACGTGATTTGAGCCGCATTCACCGCAATGTCTCCGACGGCGGCCGGACTCTCCGGCACCGCAGGCTCCGCCACATTCCCGCAGGCGAGAATCGACAGGGCAAAAACAATGAGCAGTCTCAAAATCGGTTTCATCACGGAAGACAAAGTTAACCAAATTTTGCGTAAAGTCTTCCAAAAAACTTCCCCGAGCTATGCAATCCCGCCAATTATGACTATATTTGCGTAAGAAGCGTTTGGGACACAGCCGAAGGCTTCGACGCACGTGTGAACGATGTCCGTATGCTTGAAGATATAAAGAAAAATATCGAACGGCTCATAGCTCTCTACGAGTCCGAGAGGCAGCAGCGGGAGAGCGCACTTCAAGCTCTCGCCCTGAAAGATGCGGAGGTCGCTTCATACAAGAAGCGGATAGCGGAACTGGAAAGACAAGTTGACAATCTCAAGCTGACCGGAGCGTTCACATCTCCCGCAGGGAGCAATGCCGAGGCGAAAGAAAAGCTCAAAGGGATGATCACAAGTATTGACAGGTGCATTTCCTTATTGGAAAAATAGATATGGCACAGAAGATAACGATTGCCATCGGAGGCAAGAAATATGCGATGATGGCAAATTCTCCGGAAGAGGAGGAGGCCTACAGACTTGCGGCG
>CAVECU010000168.1:0-3458 GCA_963614015.1 uncultured Eubacteriales bacterium | reverse complement strand
CCATGAGAATATGCCGAGTTCCGCTCCGGAATCGATCACTGACGCGAAGAAATACGGGATTGTGGAATACCTTATGGCGTTGAAGAAATTGAAGAACAGCACGGCGCCGAGAAGAATCCACCACGGGGAGTTGTGCAGCAGGCTGCCGAGGTCCGCAAGGACATTGCTCTGCTTGGGAGCCGTCTTGACATTCTCCCTGGTCATCGCAAACGTCAGGAGGAACAGCAGGAAGCAGAATGTCGCTATCACGATCATCGCCCACTGCCAGCTCGAAGTGACGGAGAAGGACATGCGGTCTCTGAAGAAATTGCAGAGAGGCTCCCATCCCGCCAGGACGATGAACGAACCGCCATAGGCGAAGAACATCCTGTATGACGAGAACACGGTCTTCTCATCCGAGTCTTCAGTGATGACACCGAGCATCGAACCGTAAGGCACATTGATGCCGGTATATACCGTCATCATAAGTATATAGGTGACGAACGCCCAGACAGTCTTGCCGGTCTGGGACATATCCGGCGTCGTGAACAGGAGCACTCCGCTTATGGCGAACGGAAGCGCCATCCAAAGCAGATACGGGCGGTATTTGCCCCACTTCGTCTGTGTCCTGTCGGCGATGATGCCCATCATAGGGTCGCTTACCGCATCCCAGATGCGGGTGACAAGCATGAGGACTCCGGTCGCTTCAAGAGTGAGCCCGAAAATATTGGAATAGAAAAACGGCAGATACGCCGTGAATATTTTCCAGAACATCGAGGAGGACATGTCCCCGAGCCCGTATCCGATCTTCTCGGACAGTGGTGCTTTGACTGTATTGGCCATCGTATCGTCACTTGTTGGATTGTTCATTGCCGAGCGCCTTGACCGTGCTGCGGATCAAGGCTATGGTGGTGCTGTCCGCAAGATATACGGAGTTCAGCCCCTGCTGCTCCTGGGCCGGGTCGCCGCAGTAGTCGTCCCCCGGTCTCCAGTAGATGCTCTCCGCAGACTGCCGGGCCATTCCTCCCCAGGTCCAGAAATTGAGCCCCGCGAGAGCGCCGCCATTCTCCGCGGACGCCTTCAGACGTGCGAAAATATGCGAATAATATGCGTCACGGGCGGTCACTGGCGTCCCCTTCGCAAAGAGGAAACCGTCCCTCGGGAATCCGAATTCCTCCACTACGAGAGGCTTGCCGAACTCCTCAGCCACGAGCATATGGCTATTGATGTATTCATCAGTATTCCGGATGGCATCGGGAAGCTTCTCCGAGAGGGCGTCCGCCGACACCCAGCTCCAGTTGTAGGGCCATATATGGATGGTAAGATAGTCTATGTCGGGGCAGGAATGGATCTTGCGGAACAGCTCCATATCCATCTCGCAGCCGAATGCCCCCTCGCTTCCGGAAGACACCATATGGTTGGGGTCCAGAGACTTGATGAGGGCAGCCGACTCCCACAGCCACTTGGCGAACTCGGCCTTGACGGTATCGGAAGACGTGAAGCAGCGCGGCTCGTTGCCGATCTGCCAGGAGAATATGGCCGGATCATCCTTGTATGGAATGCCTGTCACCGTATTCGTGCGGGAGACGACATTCCTCACATGATCTGCGAACATAGCCTTCGCGCTGTCATTGGTGATGAACTTGGAGTTGTGGGCCTGATATTCATTCCACGGGGTGTCCACCGTACTCGGAGGCTCACCCTCCCCGGCCCACTCAAGATATTGGCCGTATCCGCCGGACCACTCCCACGAATTGTTGATATACAGCACTGCTGACATATCCCTCTTGCCCAGCTCCACCATGAACCTGTCCAGTCCGGCGAAGACCCTCTCGTCATACACGCCGGGGGCGGTCTGGAGCACAGGCTCCACCTTGGACTTGACGCCGGCAGGCCCGTCAGCGCCCACGAGCACTCTCAGATTGGTCATACCAAGCGCTTTCAGAGAATCCAGCTCCGCACGGAGCCTGTCCATATCACCGGCCCCGGTGTCGGACGCGAGCAGCGGTCCGTACCACATGTTGGTCCCCAGAAAATAAGCCGGACGGGCATCCTCGCCCTTGCGGAAGCGGCCTCCGGATACGTCCCAGAAAGCCGTCTGGCCGGTATCCGCGCATGACGCCGATGCCGACAGGGCAATCAGCGCGGCGCTTATCAGTCTTGTGTTCATCAGTGTTGTATTATGCGGTCAATTATGCCCGCAAATTTAGTCAGCCGACGAATCTAAAACAAATACAAAAATGCCCATTTCCGATACCGCCGTCATACTATGACCTTGTTCTTCTTGTACATCGCCCTGAAATCGCGCGGTGTCAGACCACGCTTGGACTTGAAAATGCGGTTGAAATTGGACAGATTGTTGAATCCGCTCTCATAACAGATCTCGGATATGTTGCGGGTGGAGTCCACGAGCATCCTCGCGGCATAGCCCAGACGGATGTCCATGAGATAGTCAGAGAGCGACTTCCCGGTCCTCAGCTTGAAGAACCGGCTGAAAGCCGACGGGCTCATTCCAACGAGCGAGGCCATATCCTCAAGACGCAGGGTCTCGGAATAATGGTCGTTGATATATTGCTTCACCTTGGTGACGCGGCGGCTCTCCTGATTTCTCGACGAATGGGAGAATGAGCTGCTGGCCAGCACTTTGAACGGACATTTCGACAGCTCGTTGAGAAGATACAGGAATTTCAGGAACTGGACGAAATGATCACGCTCCCACGCCAGAGTATCCAGTACGGAATACACTTTCATTATGGATTCCAACGGAAACGAGAGTCCGTGCTCCGCCGCCTTGAACATCTTTCGCATCGAATCGAACTGGTTCTTGGCAAGCATGTTACCGCTCAGAAAATCAGGCGCGAACTGTATGGTTATCTCCCTGATGTCGGGGCTCGTGCACACTCCGTCCTCCCATACGTGCTCCAGATTTTCAGCGCCGATGAGCACGAGGTCATAGTCGCCCACAGTCTCAACGCTGTCACCGACAATACGCTTGACACCCTTGCCGTGCTCGACGAAATTGAGTTCATACTCCCTGTGCTTGTGAAGAGGATAGGTGAACTCCGTCTTGTGCCTTTCCACTATGTGGAAGCAGTCCAGGTCCGACAGCTGTGTAATCTCGGTGAGAACGTAATTGTTCATAGTTCAAGTGTTATGAAAGTCCGTTTTGCCGTATTTCCATAAAGGTAGCAAAAGTCTGATACTTTCTTGACATTTCCTCGTGATTTTTCTCACCCCCCGGCGGAAAAATTCGGCAAAGAGGAAGCATTGACGTATATTAGCGACAACCACGGATTCAAAGCACAAAACTTTGGCAATATGAACATCATATCCGAACTCGGGAAGCTGCGTTCAGAAGTTCTGGACGAGCTCGAAAGCAACATCCTTCCGTTCTGGCTCGACAAGGCGCAGGACCCGGACGGGGGTTTCTTCGGCAGAATCACAGGCGAAGGCAAGGTGGAGCCGGGCGCGGTCAGAGG
>CAVECU010000167.1:0-3476 GCA_963614015.1 uncultured Eubacteriales bacterium | reverse complement strand
GCTGCGCGCCGTCTCCCGGGCTTCGGGCCGCCTTGGAATCCCCGCATGACAAGCCGCAGGAACCGCTTCAAAACAGCTTCCAAAACCGTTGCAATTTACTAATTTATTTTCGGACTATCAAAGATTTTTTATGTTTAGGGCCGTTTTGAAATGGTCCCGGACATTTTATCGTGAGGATTTTCCGGGACGGGGGATGACACGCAGCCTTGGATGCGGGGATTAACGGTCCCTTTAATGGTTCTAAATGGATATTTCCCCTTTGAGATTCCTGCCCATCATGGAGCGCACCCAGCTGTTGTCCCCGCTCTTTCCCATCAGACAGAACAGTTTGGCCAGGGCGCTTTCGGTCGTGCTGTCGTATCCGTTGATGACACCGGCCTTCTCGAGCATCTTGCCGTTGGCGTAGAGATTCATGTTCACCGTGCCGGAAAGGCACTGCGTCACATTCACGATGATCTTATCCATGGCGGCGGCTTCTTCGAGAAGATCGAGGAACCATCTCTTGGATAATGCGTTGCCCGAGCCGTATGTCTCCAGGATGACGGCACGGGTCCCCTGTCCGCACAAGATGTCCCTCACCACTTCGGGCGTGATTCCGGGATGTATCTTCAGGATGGATACTCTTGTGTCCAAAGCCCTGTTGACCGACAGGCGGCAGTCCCAGTCGGACGGCCTGCGGATATATTCGCCGTTGTATCTGATATTGATGCCGGCCTCGGCAAGCGGCGGATAATTGGGCGAACGGAAAGCTCTGAACTCTTCCGAATTGACCTTGGTGGAGCGGTTGCCCCGCATGAGCAGCGAGTCGAAATATACGCATACCTCCGGTACCGCAGGATGCCCGTCAGAGTCTTTGGTGGAGGCGATCTCCACGGCTGATATGAGATTTTCCTTGCCGTCAGTGCGCGGAACCCCTATCGGAAGCTGGCTCCCGGTGAATATGACCGGCTTGGTAAGTCCGTCGAGCATGAAGCTCAGGGCGGAAGCCGAATAGGACATCGTGTCCGTGCCGTGGAGTACGATGAATCCGTCGTAGTCGTCATATTTTTCTTCTATCAGGCCGGCGAGCGACTGCCACAGTGACGGCTCAACATCGGAAGAGTCGATCGGATCCCCGAAAGTGCAGCTGTCGGTCTTGAACGCGAACTTGCCTATCTCCGGCACTTCCCCAAGTATCTGGCTGAAATCGAACGGCTTGAGAGTTAAGTCGTTCATATCCTGTTTCATCCCTATTGTCCCGCCTGTGTAGATCAGGAGCAGGGCGGATTTGCTGTTATTCATTTCGGGAGCTGTTTTGAACGGGTTTTGTCTTGTTCCTTATGCGGTCTCTCCGGCCGTTTCCATCTTACCGGAGTCTGAACAGTCTTTCGGCATTGGCCGTCGTGACGGCTGCGACCTCGCTGACGTCACGGCCCTGGAGTTCTGCGATTCTGGCGGCTATCAGCGGTATATATGCGCTTTCGTTGCGCTCGCCCCTGTGCGGAGTCGGCGTGAGGTATGGAGCGTCCGTCTCAAGGACAATCCGCTCAAGCGGAATCTTCCTGACGGTTTCCGCGAGGGATGCGTTCTTGAATGTCACCACTCCGCCTATTCCGACAGACCAGTCTCCGTATTTCTGCAGCCTTGCGAATGTCTCGTAGCTGCCGCTGAATGCATGCACGTTGCCTCTGAGCCCCAGATGTCTGCACTCATCCATCACTTTGAAGAAATCCTCCGTGGCATCCCTCTCGTGGATGTTGACAGGGAGATCGAGCCTTGCGGCAATCTCCAACTGGGCCTTGAAAGCCTCCTTCTGCAATGCGGCGGTCCCGCTGCCGTAGTGGTAGTCAAGACCGATTTCTCCTATGGCCACAACGCCGGGGCGCTTTGCCGCGGCTTCCGCCCGGGCGACTTCATTCTCCCATCCCTCATCTACGGAGCCCGGATAGAGCCCGGCCATGCATCTGAGCCGGTCCGGATGCCTCGCGGTGAGCGCAAACATCAGCTCCCGCTCCCGGCTGTCTACATCCGGCTGGATGAGGATCTTGACTCCGGCAGAAGTGGCCCGGTTCAGTACTTCTTCCGCATCGTCCTGATATGCTTCATCATACAGATGCGAATGTGTGTCTATATATGTAATGTCCTGTTCTCCCATCTCCCGTAGGCTCTTTCAGCATCATCGCTTTCAGCGATGCGGATGCAAAAATAACCAAATTTCCAATGACGGCAATCGTTCGGGGCCCTGTTTCGGGGAGGAGCTACAGTATTTTCGGATTGACGGAGCAGCGCCTCAGGATGTCAGTCACGATGATCCCGTCCATCTCCAGCATGCTGATGCAGGCGGATACGTCCCTGTAGGTCATCCCGGACAGTACGCAGAGCTCGTCGGGGCCGCATTCCCGGTTGTCCCTTATGATGGAGATGATCTTCGCCGCCTTCCCTGCAAGTTCCGGATCCCGCTCTCCGTAACGCCGGTGCACATAGCTCTCGATGTCGTCTCCGCATCCGTCCGGCTTCCGGCCCAGACCGAGAGACGATATGAGCTGTTCAAGATCGGTTATCGGCTCGGCCATCTTGTTGAATATAAGGCCGTTGCATCCGGCGGAACGCTGATCGTCTATTCTCCCGGGCAGCGCATATACGTCTCTGTCATAAGAATATGCGAGGCGGCACGTCAGCAGGCCTCCTCCCTTGGACTTCGACTCGATGAGGATGACAGAGCTGCACAGCCCTGCGATTATGCGGTTCCTGCGGAGGAAGTTGATGGCCTTGGGACAAGTCTCCGGCGGGTAGTCGGTCAGAAGACCGCTGTCCGTGGCTCCGGCTATGAGGTCGGCGGCGTGGCCGTGTCTGAACGGATATACGGCATCGATTCCCGTCGCCATTACGGCCAGTGTCGGGAGTCCGTTGTCCAGTGCCGCCATATGCGCGGTGATGTCCGTGCCGATTGCCAGTCCGCTGACCACGGCAGGCCGCACGGATGCGGAAGCCAATGCCTTGACTATCCTGGTGCACCATTCCGAGCCATAGCTGCTTATGTCTCTCGTGCCGACTATCGCCACGAATGCCGGAGCGCTGAATATCTCGGCAGGGGAGGATCCGGATCTGATGTAGAGGCCTATGGGCGGATCTCCGCAGTCTTTCAGCAGTGCCGGATATTCGGGGGAGTCTATGCAGATGAAGCGGTCTCCGTCCTGTCCGAGCTTCTCCAGCTCCGCTATTTCGGAAGCTACGGCGTCATCCGTGATCTTGTCCAGATAATGCGATGTGCCGCCGAGCGTCTCCGCAATCTCCGATCTTCCCGCCCGGAACACTTCCGCAGCGCCTCCGAAATGCCGTATGAGCGCCAGCCCGTTCTTCGGAGAAAATCCGAAAATCCTGTTCAGTGCACACCAAGGTGCAAGGTCTTCCACATTGCTGTACATACGAAGCTGTTTTGGGGGTCTTAGAAGCTGTTTTGAAATAATTCCTCTCTTTTCTTACACGGCCTTTCCGGC
>CAVECU010000166.1:0-3555 GCA_963614015.1 uncultured Eubacteriales bacterium | reverse complement strand
ACAAGCACTGCAAACGCCTTACAGCACACTATTTTCCGCATTACATCCATAAAAATTCGCATTCCGCATCTCCTCCTTTGTTCTACCAGTTCTTTTCCTTCTGACGGGACTTCAAGCCCTCCGCCTTCTCCTTGTTGACTTTGTCCTGAGTCTGCTTCTCCTTGGCCTGAATGGCTTTCAGCATCTGCTGAGCCTGCTGCGGGGAGATGCCGGCAGGCTGCTGACCCTGCTGACCATTTTTCTGTCCGCCGCTTTGATCCTGCTGCTGATTGTCCTCCCCCTGCTGATCATTCTGCTTCCGGTCCTGCTGACCATTCTGCTGATCGTCACCGCCTCCGTTCTGATCCTGATTCTGCGGATTGTTGTCGTCACCGCCGTTCTGATCATTCCCGCCGCCTCCGCCGTTCTTGTTCTGATCATCCAGCATCTTCTTGGCGTAGATATAGTTCTCCTTGGCCTCAAGATCCTGCGGATTCTTCAACAGCGACTGCCGGAAAGCCTCGACAGCTCCGGCGTAATCCTTGAGGGCCAATGCGATATCGCCCTTGTTGTAGTGATAGTCAGCCGCCTTGGCCGTCAGCGGAGCAGTCCCGCTTATCTTCTCCATCACCTTGCCGGCCTCGTCATAGCCGCCCTGCCTGTAAAGGGCCGCCGCAAGATTGTAGTTGGCCGCAACTGACGTGGAATCCTTCACCAGCGCTTTCCTGAAGCTGATGTCGGCCTTCTTGTACTCTTCCTTGCGGTACTGCCTGTTGCCCGCACGCACGTCACGCTTGTCCACCTGCGCGGACATCTCCGTGCAGAAAGATGCGCATAACAAGGTGACAACCATATATCCGAATATCCTCATCTTCTTTCCTCCCGATTACCTTTTGTCAAACAGATGACGGAACATCTTCCGCTCGCCCACAAGCATCTGGAGGCACAGCAGAGCCAGCGCGATGCCGAAGAAATACATATACTGCTCGTCATATTCCTCGAATATCACCGAACTGAACTGCTCGTCCTCAAGTTTCCTGATATTGTCAATGATGGGGTTGAGCCCGAATTCATTGTCCCGGGCGCGGACATACGCGCCCCCTCCGGCACTTGCCACTTCCATCAGGGACGCCTCGTCCAGCTTGGTCACCACGATATTGCCGTCGGCATCCTTCAGAAGGCCGTCCTTCATCGGGATCGGCTGCCCCTCCAGAGAGCCCACGCCTATCGCATAGACCTGTATCCCCATCTCCGCAGCCTGCTTTGCAGCCGCCACGGCGTCATCTTCGTGGTTCTCACCGTCGGTTATGACGATGATGGCACGGCTCTTCTCACTCTGTGTGCTGAAACTGCGGATGCAGGTGTTGATCGCATCCCCGATGGCCGTACCCTGCACAGACACGGACTCGGTGGATATCCCGCCGAGAAACATTTTCGCCTACACATAGTCAGTCGTTATCGGCAGTTGGACAAACGATGTGCCCGCAAACAGCACAAGCCCGATGCGGTCGCCGCCCAGCTTGTCCACAAGCCTGGATATGGCGAGCTTCGCCCTCTCAAGCCTGTTGGGCGAATAGTCCCTGGACAGCATCGAGTTGGATACGTCCAACGCGATCATCACTTCCGCGCCCCGGCTCTGATGTTCCTTGAGCTTGGCACCGATCTGGGGGCGGGCCATTCCTATCACGAAGAACATGAATGCTGCCGCGAACAATACCGTGCGCACCCATCCCTTGGCCCCGGACCAGGACGGCATCAGCTGACGCACCAGCGTCTCATCTCCGAACCTGAGAATCCGCCGCCTTCTCAGGTGACGTACAATCCCATAGAGCACCGGTATGAGCGGCACCGCAATCAACAGGATAAGATACCTGGCTTGAGCAAAATATATCATAATTCCATTCTCTCCATATTACGGAAGCTTCCTGAACACGAAAAGGCTCAGAAGCATTTCAAGCAGCAGACATACCAGAGCCACAAGCCCGAATTCCGCATAAAGTTCCTTGTACACCGGAAAACTGTCTATCGTGGTGCGGGCCTTCTCCATCTTGTTGATCTCGCTATAGATCTCGGACAGCTTGGTGTTGTCAGTAGCGCGGAAATATCTCCCGCCTGTCGTGGATGCGATGTCCTTGAGCAGATCCTCATCTATTTCGACGGGGATGTTCTGTGTTTCCACACCCCAAGGCGTGACTACAGGATACGGCGCCGTACCGTTGGCTCCCACACCTATCGTATAGACTCTCACGCCATAGGTCTTGGCGATGTCCGAAGCCGTCTGCGGCGTTATCTCTCCGGCATTGTTCACGCCGTCGGTGAGCAAAATCACGACCCTGCTCTTGGCATCGGACGCCTGCATCCTCGCCACAGCCGTGGCAAGTCCGTTTCCTATCGCCGTGCCGTCGTCGATCAGCCCCGTCTCTATCTCCTTCATCAGATTGATGAGCGTGGCCCTGTCCGTGGTCAGAGGGCACTGCGTATAGCTCTCCCCGGCAAACACCACTATGCCGATACGGTCTGACGGCCTCTGCGAGATGAATTCTATGGCGATATCCTTGGCCGCGCTGATCCTGTCGGGAGTGAAGTCCCTGGCCAGCATACTGGTGGACACATCCATCGCCAGAATGATATCTATGCCCTCGGTATCTATCTTGTCCATCTGCGAAGACGACCGCGGGCGGGCTATCGCCGTCACGATCATCACGAGAGCTACAGTCCTGAGCAGCATTGGCAGATGCCGCATCGCACCCAGCACGGAGCCGCCGCCTGCTGTCCATCCGGACAGGGAGGACACCCGCAGATGAGGTCTCCTGCCCTTGATCTCGATGTATATGTAGCGCAGCACCAGCAATGCCGGCACCGTCAGGAGCCAAAGCAGACCCGGATACTCAAAGAACATCGCCGCCCTCCTTTTCAGATGTTTTTCCGTCCTTGTCACCGGCTGAGCCGTCCTCGGCCTCATCCGACTTCCACGTGGAAGTCACGAACCTGACGGCCGCAGGCACAGCCTTGACATTTTCCTCCTCGGAGACGGTGAGCTTGGCGAATTTGACCAGATCGGACATCACGAACAGGTTTCTCGCCTCATCCATGAGCCGGGCATCGATATCCCGTCCCTTCAAAGCCTCGAATATCTCCGCAGTGGTCATTTCCATGGCTCCGATGCCGTAACAAGCCGAGATATATTCCCTCAATATGTCCGTCACACCGCTGTAGAACTGCTTCTGCTTCTCCGGAGCCCAATATTTGTTGCCCCGGTAATGGTCGAGCTTCTTCAGCGCCACGATATAAGGCGGCTCCTTGGACTGAGCCTCCCCGGACGCTTTCTTCCTGTGGATGATCACCAGCGACACCGCCAGAGCGACAAGGAGAGCCACCACCTGGATCCCCAGCAGATACGGCAATATTTCCTTGAACGTCAATGGATAACGATATACGCCCTTTATGTCGTGAGGCTTGAATGTCGCCGTATCCACCGGCATTGTCCTGACATCGAGGAATCTTCCAGCAAACTGGAGCGTGTCAGCTCTGCCGTCCGCGAGAATCCTGAGAACTTTTATGTCCGGAAGCTCGTAT
>CAVECU010000165.1:0-3565 GCA_963614015.1 uncultured Eubacteriales bacterium | reverse complement strand
GACTGGTGCACTCAGATGTGTGAGAGATCTGTAAGACTGGACGAAACTTATCAGCCCTTCCGATGACGAGGAGATTGTGCCGAGCGCCGAACTGATGTCCTCGGAGCTGTAGTCCCCGAGGTTTTGGGACAATGCGGCGCTGAGACTGGCGATAGGCGTGACCGTATTCATTATCTCGTGGGTGAGAACCCTTATGAGCCGGCTCCAGGACTCGTTCTCATTGTTTTCCATTTCGCGGGTGACATCATTGAAAGTGATGATCTTCACTTGTCCGGATTTGATGACAGCCGGACAGCAGCTGACGGACAGCTGCATCTCTCCGCGTTCGGACCCGAACTTGGCGTAGGACTCCACTTCGTCCGCGTTGAAGAACACTGACGCCAGTTCAGGGGAAAGCCTCTCGATCTGCTTCAGTGTGGAAATCTCCGACATCCCCAGCATCTCTCTGGCGATAATGTTGCAGTACAGGACTTTGTCGCCGTCCAGAACGACGACTCCGCTCTGCACGTGGTCCAGCATTGTCCCGAAATACTTCTCCCTTTCTTTGAAATCATTGCTTTCCGCCTCGAATATGCTTCTCAGCCTGTTGAGCGCGGAGTTGAGCTTACGGTCGGCGCCGCCCTTCATCGAATATCTGAACGCGGTTTCTCCGCTGCACAGAGCATCCGACATGAAATTTATCTTGTCGATGATCTTGCGCTTGACTATGGCTCCGGTGACAATATATGTGACAAGACAGCATCCGGCGCAGCAGGCGGCCAATGTCCAGGATAGGGTCATATATTGTATTTCTTTAGTTTGGCGTACAGTGTAGGCCTGCTGATGTTCAGCGACTTGGCTACCATTGAGATATTCCCGCCGAACTTGGCGATCGCGGCGCGTATGGTCTTTTCCTCCACGCTCTCGATTGTCTCCCCGCCGGTTATCAGGGTATCCTCGGCAGCCCCTGCTCCCAAGTCCAGACCGAAACCGTCTATCGTATTTCCGTCGGAGAGGATGACGGCCTTTTCGATGCAGTTGCGCAGCTCCCTGATGTTTCCGGGCCAGGCATACATCTCAAGTTCAGCCTTGGCGGCAGGGGAGATGCCGCGGACAGTTCTTCCGTATTTTTCCGCAAATTCCCCGATGAACTGCATCGCGAGCGGCTCTATGGCCTCGCGCCTTTTTCTCAATGCCGGTAGCTCCAGGCTGATGGTGTTGAGCCTGTAATACAGGTCTTCGCGGAAGAGGCCGCCACGTATCATCGCGGGGATGTCAGCGTTGGTGGCGCATATCAGACGGATGTCCACGGGGATGCTTCGTGTGTCGCCCACGCGGGTGATGCTTCTGCTCTGGATGGCGCGGAGAAGTTTCGCCTGCGAGCGGAGCGGAATGTTGGCGATTTCATCCAGGAAAAGAGTCCCGCCGTCCGCCTGCTCGAACTTGCCTGCGCGGTCGGATTTGGCATCGGTGAACGCGCCCTTCACGTGTCCGAACACTTCGCTCTCGAAGAGAGTGTCGGTGATGGCTCCTGCATCCACGCATACGAGTTGCTTTGACGAACGGCCTGAAAGCCTGTGGATTTCGTGGGCGAGGACATCCTTCCCGGTTCCGTTCTCTCCGGTTATCAGGACAGTGGCCTCCGTGGCGGCGATTCGCTCGACATTGTGCTTCAGGGTCAGCATTTCAGGGCTGCTGCCGTAGAACATGGGCGTGTCAGCCGCCTCCGGGGAGGCTTTGCGGCCTCCTCTCTCTGCCCGGTCCCGCACCGATGTCAGAGTCTCTATCAGCTTGGCGTTGTCCCAAGGCTTGACTATGAAGTCGGAGGCGCCGCGTTTCATCCCCTCCACGGCAAGCTGGATGTCGGCATAGGCGGTGAACAGGACTACCGGGATGTCCGGCCATCTCGATTTGATCTCGGAGAGCCGGTAAAGGCCTTCGTTGCCGGTATTCGTCTCCGCGCTGAAGTTCATATCCAGCAGGATGACATCCGGCCTGGACGCCTCGATTGATCTTATGAGGGTGACAGGGCTGCTCAGGATTTCCATCTGTTCGAAACTTCCTGCGAGCAGAATTTTCAGCGTATCTCTGATGCCCTTGTTGTCGTCAACGGCAAGAATCTTTCCTTTCTTCATATAGTCTCTTTCTTCCGAAGCCCGGAACTGCCTTGGAAAACCTCTATAAAGGTACGCATAATATGGCAAATTCCTGTGCGTGCTCTGCCGATGCGGTGAAAAACAGGTTCATGATGGGGGATCACTATCTGTTTTGTATTATACAAAATGTATAATCCTATGGAGCAGCGCTTAGATTAAGCCCAGTTCAGATAGTCGTTGAACCATTTCAGCCGGAGTCACTATGGCAGGCTTATGTGGGAAATGTTTGATGTTGCCGGTAATCAGAAATGCTTCATCAACACTCATCTTGACTTCATAGAAAACAAGATCATCAACATCCGGAAAAATTTCATCTTCGACCTTTGTCCTTTTAGTATCCAGGCCGAATTCCTGAATTGCGGAAATTATGGTGTTTATCTGTAAATCGGAGAAAGGAAATTTTGGCCTTGACAGGACATCGCGGTATCCAGAAATGATATCTTGGTTGAACAGCGGTACGATAATACCACCTAACGTGGCTTGGACAACCTTTGCAGGATATGACGTTCCATCCTTTGAAAACAGGGCGGAAACAATGACGTTGGTGTCGATGACGGCAAAGATCTCAGCTGCGTTTGACATTGCGGGCCTCCTTGATTTCCTTGTTGATTTCTTCAAGTGTCATCTCACGCATGCCGGAGGCAGCTACGGCAGCACGCATCGCTGCGAATGTGTCCAATGCTTTCTGCCTTTTCTGCGCTTCGCTGTCTGAACGGATCTCAAAAGGAATTCTGCGTTCACGCACTACAGCTTTCATAAAAATATTGAAGGCGGCGGTTGTGCTTATGCCGAAGTCTTCACAAAGGATATCGAAATCCTTCTTGAGGGATGGATCTACCCTGATTGAAATTGTCGATTGTGACATAATGCAAAAAGTTATCCAGTGTATCGCAAATGTAATGCAAAATACATTAAAAGACAAAATGATTATTCGCTCTTAAGCTGCTCCACAGGGTTGCTGGTGGCCGCACTCAAACTTCGCAGCGTGACTATCACTATGGTGACGGCCAGGATTATAGCGAGAGACAATGCGAACACCCACCAGTGTATGGCAGTGTGATAAGCAAACCCTCCGAAATACAGCGACACGACCTTCCAACATATTGGAACGGTAATGACGAAGCTGGCGAGCACTATCGCTATGTATTTAGCATTGAACATCTTGAGAATATCCTCAATGCTGGCTCCGTTAACCCTTCTTACAGCGATCTCGCGGCTTCTGTGCTGAGTGTCAAACAATACGAGTCCGAATACTCCCATAAGCGAAATTATTATGGCAATCGCGGTGAACAGAGTGATAATGGATGACATCCGGCTCTCCTGCCTGTACTGCGTACCAAGTTCTTTGTCGAAGAAATCTATATCGTATGTCTCCGGGTCCAGATCCGGGCGCATCTCCTGTACAGTATCTTTAATGAACTTTATGATGT
>CAVECU010000164.1:539-3571 GCA_963614015.1 uncultured Eubacteriales bacterium | reverse complement strand
AAGCCTTCGGGCGCAGAGCCAGCGGGCGAAAGTCACCGTGAGCGGACACATCACCGACAAAGCCTCCGGAGAGACTCTGATCGGGGCCGGAGTGACCTGCGGAGAGACGGGAGCCGCCACCAACAGCTACGGCTTCTACACCTTGACCATTCCGCAGGGCGGACAGACCACCCTGAGATATTCATACGTCGGCTACGACGATGTGGCCGTCACTGTAGACCTTGTGCGCGACACCACGGTCAACGTGGCCCTGACGGCGAACACAGAGCTTAAGGCGGCGGTCCTCTCGGCCCAAAGGGAATCCGGGATAATGGCCACCAAGATGAGCGCCATCGAGGTCCCGATGAACATGATGCAGAACACCCCCGTCCTCTTCGGCGAGGCCGATGTCCTTAAGACCATCCAGCTTATGCCGGGAGTGCAGAGCGGTGCGGAGGGCTTTTCGGGAATATACGTGCGAGGGGGCGGACCGGACGAGAATCTGCTTCTTCTGGACGGGATCTCGCTCTACAACGCCGAACACATGCTTGGTCTGTTCTCGATCTTCCAGCCTGAGGCCGTCAAGAAAGTCACACTTTACAAAGGATCGTTCCCGGCACGCTACGGTGGCAGAACCTCAAGCATAATAGATGTCAGGACAAATGACGGAAATCTTCAGGAGACGCACGGGATGATAGGCGTGGGAGTCCTCAGTGACAAATTCCATCTTGAAGGACCCATCTTCAAGGGGAAGACTGCATATTCGATAAGTGCCAGAGGAATGCACACTTTTCTGCTTGACAGACTGTTCAGCGCAGCCAAGAACCCCGCGAACTACTATTTCTACGACTTCAGCGGCAAGGTGACCCACCGGTTCAGCGACAGGGACAGGCTGTTCCTCAACGCCTACTACGGCCGTGACGTCTTCTATTATAAGAACAATGAAGACGATGCCGTCGCGGACGGAGTCGAAGACAATAGCGAGACCGGCAGCAAGACGTTCATCAGATGGGGCAATCTGCTCACATCCGCAAGGTGGAACCACATCTTCAACGGGAGGCTGTTCTCGAACACGACTGTAGCCTTTACTGACTATCGGATGCGTATGGGCTACAAATCGAAGGAAAAGACCGCCGATTCAAAATCTTTCTACAAATTCGACTATGGTTCCGGTATCAGGGACATCACGGCCAAGATTGATTTCGACTACGCCCCGGCGGCGAATCACAGCATCAGATTCGGAGGTGAATATGTAAACCACACCTACATGCCTGAGACTTACACGACCGTCGAGAAGGAAAGCGACAGTGGGCAGATGGTGACGGACACGACATACTCCAACAGCAAGGAAACGAACCGGCTCGGGCACGAGATCTCGGCCTATATCGAAGATGACTTCAAAATAGGTGATCACCTGGCACTCAATCCCGGAATCCGTATGGCGATGTTCCGGACCGGCGGCAAGACCTATTGGTCTCCGGAGCCGAGAATCTCCGCGAAGATGTATCTCGGCAAAGGATTCAGTACCAAGACGGCATATTCAAGAATGGCGCAGTACGTGCATCTGCTGTCCTCATCTCAGATTTCTCTTCCGATCGACCTGTGGGTGCCGATCACGAAGAGCATCAAACCGGTGACGGCGGATCAATATTCAGTGGGTTTCTACTATGAAGGTCTGCCCGGTTGGGAATTTTCCGTCGAAGGCTATTGGAAGGATATGCACAATGTTCTTGAATACAAAGACGGCATCTCGTTCATAGCCAATTCACAGTCATGGGAGGACAATGTGGTTATGGGTGACGGACGGGCCTACGGTATCGAATTCTTCGTCCAGAAGACAATCGGAAAGACAACCGGCTGGCTTGGATATACGCTGGCCAAGAGCGACAGAATCTTTTCCAATGGTCTGATCAGCAACGGAGAACGCTATCCCTACCGTTACGACAGAAGACATAACATCTCTCTTGTCGTGAACCGGCAACTCGGGAAGAAATGGGATCTCAGCGCGGTGTGGACTTTCGCGACCGGTGGCACCACCACCATTCCGGAAAGAGAAACTGTCGCAATGCAGCCTGACGGGACATTCGTTCAGGTTGACTACGCTCCGCACAGGAACAATTACCGTCTCCCGCCAAGTCACAGGCTCAACATCGGAGTGAACTACCACAAGAAAAAGAGACGTGGCGAAAGCGTTTGGAACTTTGGAGTTTACAATGCCTACAACAGACTTAATCCCAATTTTGTATTCTACAGGAGCGATCAGAAATACGAGCAGGATTCTCAGCTTTACACCAGAAGCGAGAAGTTGAAATCAGTGACCATCCTGCCGATAATCCCGTCACTCAGTTATACTTACAAATTCTAAAGCCATGAAACGAATTTTGATTCTATTATATATTGCGATTTTGGCGTCGACCATGTTCGCCGGCTGCGCGAAGGAGATTGAGTTCCATAGGAACGACATCAGGCCCCAACTTCTGATGAACTCACAGATGACTGTCGGAGACACTCTGCATCTGGTTTATCTTGCCATAAGCAAGGATCTCAACATAGAGAGAATCAAATCCGGCTCTGTGAAATGCTACATCAATGACAATTTGGCCGCGGAAGGCTTGTTGGATGACAGAGATGACGATCTGTTCGTGACGGACGAGAGCGTGTCGGATCTGCAGAAAAAAGCTGGCGAAGCCAAGCAGACGAGATACTCTTTCAAGGCGCAGTTCAATCCCGGTGATGTCGTAAGAATCGAGGCTGAAGCTGAGGCTGATGGAGGCAGCTATAAAGCTTTTTCTGTGGTGACGGTGCCGCAGGCTCCATCATTCAGCATCACTGACACTCTTTATCAGAAAGATCCTTCCTACCCGGAGTTTTTTAACGAGGGCAGCTACAGAATTCGCCTGAAAGGTAAGGATATATCAGCCGATAATGAGTATTTCAGAATCAAAATCGGCTATTCCAGAATCGACAGGCTCTTTAAGGAGGCTACCGAATCGGAAGATGCAAGAGAATGGAGCAAGGAAGAGGATTTCCAGTACCTCTATCTTGACAAAGGA
>CAVECU010000164.1:0-414 GCA_963614015.1 uncultured Eubacteriales bacterium | reverse complement strand
GACAAAGGAAATGATCCGGTCCTCAACGACGGGGCGCCGTCAGAGGACATCGACCTTTCCGGCGCATCCGAAAACTCATTCAGAGTGTTTTCGGACAAAATGTTCTCCGAGGGATCGTTCAACATAGGGTTTGCGATAGACAGCTATATAGCAAACAACGATCCCGTTGTCTATGAGTCGTTTGACAGGGCCGATTCCGAAACCACATTAAGCGTGATCATATGTGGGATAACCGAGGATGAATATTACTATCTGAAAGCGCTCAGCATCTACAACTACCTGGGTGGAGACATGACAATAACCGGCCCCGTCTCCTTCCCGAACAATGTCGAGGGGGGAGTCGGGCTCGTCAGCATCTGCACTCCCGCTGAGGCCACGGTGAAATTTCACAGGACTTTCAGCGGGGGATGGGAT
>CAVECU010000163.1:0-3576 GCA_963614015.1 uncultured Eubacteriales bacterium | reverse complement strand
GTCTGAAGAGATCCGGCGGATTCAAGGCTCCGGCCGTCAAATATGCCGACGGCGTCAGAATAGCGCAGACAAACAGCGAATCATCATATTCCATCCCCGTGTCTGTCGGAGTCGGTGTGAAAATAGCATTCACCGAGCATTGGGCGATAGGCACAGGCGTGAACTATTCGCTGCTCCAGCGCACATTCGCCGGCAAATATACCAAGACCGAGAACGGAGTGATCGTGAAGAGCATAACTTCCGACATCAAGCATCAGCTGCACTATATCGGCATTCCGCTCAATGTATATTATGGTCTGATCGATTCCGACAAGATCAAGCTCTACACCTACGCCGGGGTGACAGCCGAGAAAGGCATATTGAACGCATATCGCATCAAGGACGCGTCCAAGTATCTTGCGCACAAGGAGAATGTGAGAGGGGTGCAGCTTTCTGCCGGAGCGGGTTTCGGAGTGGAATTCATGATTGTCGATCAGGTCGGACTGTATCTTGACCCCGGATTCAGATATTATTTCGATTGTGACCAGCCGGTGAACATCCGCACGCAGCAGCCTTTCATGATGAGTTTTGAGGCTGGTCTGCGGGTCGCTCTGTAACCTCGGCCGGGCAGACCGGCTGACTGACATATCAGAGCACACGAACAAAAAAAGGAAGGTGACTAATCAGTCTTTCGACTGTTCAGTCACCTTTTCCATTGCTTAGGGTAATCTTTACAGATTAGGATTCTCTGATTTCCACTCGGATACGGCAGGCACGATGCCGAGAGAGATGATCTCGTCACGCATCTTGCAGAGATGTGCATACGAAGCGTCAAGAGCCGCCATTTCGTCCGCAGTGCCCTCAGGGAGCGTGAAGTGAACGCCGGTAGCGTCGATGGTGGTAGGCATTGCCATCATCACATTCTTGTACTTCTCATTATTTACATAAGTGCCTGCAGGAAGCGTGAACTTGGCACCGCCCATGGCAGCCTCGATCATCTTCACCGCATTGTATGCCGGGCTCTGGAAAGAGGAGCGTCCGCGGAGCTTGATGATGGCGGAACCGCCCTGGATGGTCTCCTGCTTGATCTCCGCCATTCTTTCCGCAGAAAGACCGCACTCTGAAAGCGGCTTGCCGTCGATCTTCACCTGAGAAGCGAAGACAGCCATCTGCTCGCCGTGTCCGCCATAAGTGTGCGCGCCTGTCACCGAGCTCTGAGGTACGCCGAATTCCTTGGCGAGATTGCTCTGGAGACGGGTGGAGTCGAGAGCCGCAAGCGAGGTGAGCTGCTCCGGCTTCAGACCCGAATGGATGAGAGCCGTGAGGGCGGTAACGTCCGCAGGGTTGAAAATGACAACTACGTGCTTCACGTCCGGGCAATATTTCTTGATATAGTCACCGAACTGTGCGGCGATCTGACAATTTCCCTTAAGCAGGTCCTCGCGGGTCATGCCCTCTTTGCGCGGAGCGCCGCCGGAAGATATGATATACTTGGCATCCTTGAACGCAACTTCCGGGTCTACGGTCCAGGTGAGGTTGGCACCTTCGAAGCCGCAATGATACATCTCCTCCGCAACTCCGTGTACGCCCGGCTCAAAGATATCATACAGGCATACGTTAGGGGTGAGCCCGAGCATAAGGGCAGTCTGAGCCATGTTGGATCCGATCATTCCGCCGGCACCTACGATGGTCAGCTTTTCATTCGTCAAATACTTCATAGTTAATGTATTTAAGATTATACTTTTATAGTCGGCTTCAAATCTGACCGCAAATATAGTTATTTCGGCCGACACATTGCACTTTTCCTTAAATGCGTTATATTTGCAAGGTAACTATTACGCTTTAGGATTTGTATGGAGCCTCCCAGTTCTGTAACCAATAGTCTGACGCCGTCAGCGGGTGCGCCTGCCGACGATCCGTTGTCGCGGCCCTACATCAATGAGACATATCTGGTAGTCACCACTTTCCCTGACGATGAGGGGGAGGGGCGCTATGTCGTATGCGGATATTCTCCGCTTACCGGGCTGTCCTATTTCGGAACTGCAAGTGACATCGAATCCTGAGAATTATTTTATGGCACTATATTTTAAGAAAGAACTTGAAGACAAGTCGGAGATTGGCGTCTGGCAGATCACCGAGACGGAGGAGGAACTGAAGGCATTGAGTTCCACACCGTCAGACGAAATGGAGGAGATCTCCTGGATCAAAAGCGAGTCCATGCGCAAGCAGAGGCTGGCTGTCAGGGCTCTGCTCAATGAGATGTTCGATGAGAAGGTGTACCTGAGCCATCACGACAACGGGAAGCCTTTTCTGGAAAACAGGGTCACCAACATAAGCATCACGCACACGGACAAGTACGTGGCCATCATCCTGCACGAGACGGAGGATGTGGGGATCGACATCGAGTCTCTGGACAGGGATTTCTCGGCCGTGGAGCTGAAAGCTTTGTCGGAGGATGAGATCGAGGATTTGGATGATGACAAGCGCAATGAGCAGCTCGCCATCTACTGGTGCGCCAAGGAGGCCATTTTCAAGAGGCTGTCCATTTACAATGTGGACTTCGCCGAGCAGATAGAGGTGGAGCGGTTCAGGCCGAGAGGGGAGGGAGAGTTGGAAGCGACATTCCTCCACAAGGATGGTTACGAAGAAGAATTTGAACTTGAATATACGACATTCGACAGGCATGTGCTTGTTTGGGTCGTAGGTTAGCAGTTAACGTTTTTAAGGGACAGAGTCTTATGGTCAAGCAAGTTATCAAACGGGACGGGCGGCTCGTGGATTTCAACAATCAGAAGATTGTCGCTGCGATTCTGAAGGCGATGAATGTTACCGCAGCGGGCGAAGACATCGTATTGGCGGCGAAGATCGCCGACACCATCTCCAGAAAGGAAAAGGACAAGATGGGTGTCGAGGAAATACAGGATTGCGTGGAGATGGAGCTTATGAAGAGCCCACGCAAGGAAGTGGCCAAGAAATACATCGCCTATCGCAACCAGCGAAATCTTGCGAGAAAGGCCAAGACGTGCGAGATATTTGCCGACATCATTGACGCTCAGGCAAATGACATCACTCGTGAGAATGCGAACATGAATGCCGACACGCCTGCCGGCATGATGATGAAGTTCGCTTCCGAGGCCACCAAGACCTATGTGGACGAGTGCCTGCTTTCCGAAGAGGTGAGAGATGCCGTCTATAAGGGATATATCCACATTCACGACAAGGACTATTATCCCACCAAGAGTCTCACCTGTCTCCAGCACCCTCTGGACAAGGTTCTCAACGGGGGATTCCACGCCGGTCACGGAGAGTCCAGGCCGGCCAAGAGGATAGAGACAGCGGCCGTGCTGGCCTGCATCTCGATGGAGACCGTGCAGAATGAAATGCATGGAGGTCAGGCCATTCCGGCTTTTGACTTCTATCTCGCCCCTTTCGTGAGGAAGACCTACAAGGAGGAAATCGGCAAGCTGTCATCGTATCTGGGCAAGGATCTGGGATACTTGAACGACGCCCATATCGATGACTACATCAAGCGCGATCTCGTGGGCATCACCGGTGACGAGCGACTGAAGCAGCACGCCATCAATATGACTGTCAGCC
>CAVECU010000162.1:0-3627 GCA_963614015.1 uncultured Eubacteriales bacterium | reverse complement strand
GACCCCTTGAAAGCGGGCGCCCGAGAAACTGTTCTAAAAGAATTTGCAAATGGCGGCAAAAGAAAAGAAAGTGTGGTTCTGCACAAGCTGCGGCAACGAAAGTCCGAAATGGATGGGGCGCTGCCCCGCCTGCGGACAGTGGAATACGATGGTGGAACAGTCGGTCGCCACCGGCAAGGCTCCCCGCAATACGTCCCTCTCATCATCATCCGGCCAGAGGCCCCTGCATCTCAAGGAGATCGACTCTTCTTCGGAGAACAGAATATCCCTCGGGCTGTCGGAAGTGGACAGGCTTCTGGGCGGAGGCATTGTCAAGGGTTCGCTCGTGCTTGTGGGCGGAGAACCCGGTATCGGCAAATCCACTCTGTCACTGCAGATTCCTCTCGGCTCGCCGGGGCTGAAGACGCTGTACGTCTCCGGGGAGGAAAGCGCCAGACAGGTCAAGATGAGGGCTGACAGGCTCGGAGGAGACGACTCCAACTGCTATATCTACAGCGAAACCGCCATCGGGAATGTCATATCGCAGGCCGAGTCGCTGAAGCCGGACCTGATGGTGGTGGACTCGGTGCAGACGATGTTCTCCGATGACGTGGAATCCACCGCCGGCTCCGTCTCCCAGATCAAGGAAGTGACAGCGAGGCTTCTGCATTTCGCCAAATCGACCGGGATCCCCGTAATACTTATCGGGCACATCACCAAGGACGGCTATATCGCCGGGCCTAAAATCCTGGAACACATAGTGGATGTCGTCCTGCAGTTCGAGGGCGACAACAGAGGTTCATACCGGCTTCTGCGCAGCATCAAGAACCGTTTCGGATCCACCTCGGAGCTGGCCGTATTCGAGATGACGGGGAAAGGGCTCCGCGAGATCACCAACCCATCGGAAATGCTCATTCCGATGCACGAGGAAGGACTCAGCGGGACAGCCATCTGTGCGATGCTGGACGGGATACGCCCGCTTCTGTTCGAGGTGCAGGCGCTTGTAAGCACGGCCGCATACGGCACGCCTCAGCGTTCCGCCACCGGATTTGACGCCAGGAGGCTGAATATGCTGCTTGCAGTGCTGGAGAAGCGCGCCGGCTTCAAGCTGAATATGAAAGATGTATTCCTCAATATGGCTGGCGGCCTAAGAGTCAATGATACGGCCTGCGATCTGGCAGTGGTGTGCGCCGTCCTTTCGTCCAACTTCGATTTCGCCATACCGTCCGATGTATGCATGGCAGGCGAAGTGGGACTCAGCGGCGAGATCCGTCCTGTCAACCAGTCGGACAGGAGAATCACCGAGGCCGAGAGGCTCGGCTTCAAGAAGATTTTCGTATCTTCCTTTACGTCAATAGACAAAATGCCGGAATGCATAGCGGTCATCAAGGTCGCTGACATCCCGGCTCTCGTCCGTGCTCTATTTAAGAAGAATGATTAAAAAAGTCCGTCGGCGTGACTAATAAGTCCCGTAAGGTACCGCACCGGATAGGGGTCGCAGTATTAACCCCACTATTTACCAGCAATATGCTTTTCCCATGCCCAGGCGGCCGCAAGAGTCTCTTCGACAGAGCGTTCCGCTTTCCATCCGAGCTTGCGGTTGGCAAGTGACGGATCCGCCCAGATGGCGGTCACATCTCCGGCCCGGCGAGGAGCGAACTTGTAGTTGAGCTTGACGCCGTTGACTTTCTCGAAAGCATTGACCAGCTCAAGCACCGATACCGGATGCCCGGTGCCGATATTGAAGATCTCATAATCCTTCTCCATCTTGCCGTCCAGCATCCTTGCGACCGCATAGACGTGGGCCTTGGCAAGATCCACGACATCGATGTAGTCTCTCTGGCAAGTCCCGTCCGGTGTAGGATAGTCATTGCCGAAAATGCTGAGGCACTCTCTCTTGCCGATTGCAGTCTGCGTGATGAATGGCACCAGATTGTTCGGCACGCCTCTCGGGAGCTCGCCGATAAGGGCTGACGGATGCGCTCCGATAGGGTTGAAATACCTCAATGCGATGCCCTTTATCGGGCCTTCCTTGCCTACGCCGGGAGTGATCTCGCTCCCGTACCTTGCATACGCCTTCACGGAGTCGCGCAGGATGTCTTCGCAGATCTGCTTGGTATTGCCGTAAGGCGAAGTGGCCGGCTGGCGCGGAGACGCCTCAGTCACCGGAAGCGCCTCAGGCTCACCATAGACCGTGGCCGAAGAGGAGAAGAGCACATTGCAGCCTCCGTGAGTCCTCGCCGCGTCGATGACGTTGAGGAAGGAGGAGAGGTTGTTGGAATAATACTTCACAGGCTCGGCGACAGACTCTCCCACAGCCTTGAACGCGGCGAAATGTATAACCGCATCAATTTGGAACTCGGAGAAAAGGCTGTCCACGGCCGCCCGGTCACAGAAGTTCATCTTCACGAACGGGATGTCCTCCCTGCCGGTTATTTTCTTCACGCCTTCAAAGCAGGTCATGTCGCAGTTGGACATATCATCAGCCACGACTACATCATAGCCGGCCTGTATCAGCTCGACAGTCACGTGGCTTCCGATGAAGCCTGCGCCGCCGGATACTAAAACTCTTTTGCTCATAATATTAGAAGCTATTTTTGATTTTGTCTGTTTTCTTGCGGTATCCCTTGGAATCGGACTCGTCCGAAACAAAAAAAGCAGCATCTTGAGACGACTCAAGGTACCGCATTCGTTGCATCTCACCAAAGCGGTGAGCCTCAAAGGGCTGATTATTCAGCAACCTTGGTGCTGTCACAGCAGGTCTTGGTGCTGTCGCAGCAAGCAGATGTGCTGTCGCAGCAAGCCTTGGTGCAGGCAGACTCTGTAGCTGCAGCTTCCTCGGCTGCCTTCTCGCCTTTCTTGGAACAGCAGTTCCCGCAAGATACAGCCGCTACCACTACAGATGCAACTGCAAAAGACATAAACACTTTTTTCATCGTTAACTCACTTAAACCAGTTAAACATATTTTTTCGGGGCAAAACTACACACATTTTCATTAACGGCAAAAGAAAATCGTATTTTTCCGACAAATAAGCAGTTACGCCATGCCATTGTTTCGTTTTAACCTCCGAGGAGCACCGTCACCGCGCATTTCTCGGGAGCCTGAACAGCTCCATACCATGGATCCCTCCGCCGTCGATATGGACCCGGAGAGCGGTGCGCTCGACCTGCCAGCCCTGGAGTCCGCAGGCGCCCGGGTTGATATACAGCATATTGCAGGACGGATCATTCTTGACGGCGAGTATATGGGAGTGCCCGCACACGAAGATGTCCGGATGATACCGCTCCACAAGGGCCCGCGCCTTGTAGTCATATCTCCCCGGCCTGCCGCCGATATGGATCATCAGCACACGCTTACCTTCACATTCAAAACATTGGTATTCAGGATACACGAGACGGATATCCTGCCCGTCACAGTTGCCGTAAACCCCTGTCAGCGGCTTGAACGCCGCGATCTCATCCGCGAAATTGACACTGCCGCCGAAGTCCCCGGCGTGCCACAGGCAGTCCACAGGCGCGAGAAACTCCTTGAACTCCGGGCTGAAGACCCCGTGCGTATCTGATATGATCCCTACGAACATCGACTATATTCAGAAGCTGTTTTGAAATGGTTCCCGAATTTTATTATGCGGAATTTTCGAGGCAGT
>CAVECU010000161.1:0-3653 GCA_963614015.1 uncultured Eubacteriales bacterium | reverse complement strand
CGTCTCAGGCCGCCGTGGTCGAAATGTCTGTTGTCACACGGGTGGTTGAGAACGCCGGTAGCCGAAGTCCAGAGAGTGGACGAACCGCCACCGTCAAGATTTATGGCATCAGAAAGCCCGAGATACCTCGCAAGAGCCGCCGTCTCCGGGATCGTCATCCCCTCGCCCTGCCCCGGGAAACGTCCGTCTATGACAATGAACCAATAATTGCCCTCCGGATCCTTGCCGAACACCGTCCTCGGATGCCGCTTCAGAGTGAATCCCCTGTCATCGTCGAACTTGCGGAACTCCCCTTTCTGAAGCAGGACCGGGCCTGCGGCGATCACGGAATGGAATTCTCTGCAAATTTCATCATATTCAGTCGTGTCACAAGGCATTATCTCCACGCTCCGTCCGCTTCTTCTCCTGAAGGCTATCACCCCGTCCACTCTGTAGATTTCCTTCACGGATGTGCGCGCCTCGATGCGGTATCCTATGGAATACAATGTTACCGGGACCAGATCCTTCATATCGAAATAGCTTCCGTTAAGAGCCACAACCGCCCCCTCGCGGATGCCTATCGAGTCCGTCGTCGTGCAATGCGCGCCGGAATATCCGGCAAGTCTGGTCTTGAACCCCGATGCGGGCACGCAGGCGGCGGAAATGCACTGATGGCTGCCGAATATCACCACATTGGCCTGCCCGGCTTTCGCGCCGCCGCCAAGGTCTGTCCATCCCCAGTCGGCGCCGGCCAATGTCAGTGAATCCGCTTCCGCATGCTCCGGCGACGGTCTCCCGCAGGAAGACGCCCCGCAGAAGATGCTGCTGCCTTGAAGTGTCAGCGTTATGCCCAGACAGACAACAATCTGCGCGACAAATATCTTGAGCAGCCGGCCCCGCCTCATATCGCAAAGGCCTGTCATCTTCCCCCGTACATTTTCTCGTAATAATTGCGGTAATCTCCGCTCGTGACGCTGTCAAGCCACTCGCCGTTGTCCAGATACCAGCGCACAGTGCGCTCTATCCCCTCTTCGAACTGGAGCGACGGCTCCCATCCAAGCTCCTTCTGAAGCTTTCTCGAGTCAATGGCATAGCGCAGGTCATGCCCCTTGCGGTCAGTGACATACGTGATTAGGCCCATATCCTCATCCTCAGCCCTGCCGAGCAGTCTGTCAGCCGTGCGTATCAGCAGCTTCACGACATCGATATTGCGCCATTCGTTGAAACCGCCGATATTGTAGGTCGCCGCATCCTTCCCTTTGTGGAAAATCACATCTATCGCCCTCGCGTGGTCCTCGACATAGAGCCAATCTCTGACATTGAGCCCGCCGCCATAGACAGGAAGCGGCTTCCTGTTCTTTATATTGTTGACGAACAGCGGTATGAGCTTCTCGGGGAACTGATACGGGCCGTAATTGTTGGAACAGTTGGTCACCACCGCAGGCAGGCCGTAGGTGTCGTGGAACGCCCTCACGAAATGATCGCTGGACGCCTTGGATGCCGAATACGGACTGTGCGGGGCATATTTCATATCCTCCGTGAAGAACTCCCGTCCGTAGGCCTTGTGATGTGAGGAAGACGCCTTGGTGGTGAACGGAGAATCAATCCCGTCCGGGCAGTCGGCCTCCAGAGCGCCATAGACTTCGTCAGTGGATATGTGATAGAAACGCTTCCCCTCATATCCTTCCGGGAGGCTCTCCCAATATTCCCTGGCCGCCTGAAGCAGGGACAGAGTCCCGAGCACATTTGTGCGCGCGAATGTGAACGGATCCACTATGGACCTGTCCACGTGGCTCTCCGCAGCGAGATGTATTATGCCGTCCACCTCATATTGGCGCAGCACCGAACGGATCGTCTCGAAATCGCAGATGTCCGCCTTGACGAACACATAGTTCGGCCTGTCCGCGATGCTGCTGAGATTGGCGAGGTTGCCGGCATAGGTGAGCTTGTCCAGATTGACTATCCGGTAATCCGGATATTTGTCCACAAGCAATTTGACGACATGGCTGCCTATGAATCCGGCGCCTCCGGTCACTATGATATTTCTTCTGTACTGCATGATGCTGCAACTGTTTGAATGATTGCTGTCTTACCGGAACTCCATCCCCGTCATTTTCCGAGTCTTCCGATGCACCTGAGCATCGACTCGCGCCAATGCGGGATGGTCACGCCGAATGTGTTTTTCACAAGCGACTTGTCAAGGACGGAATAGTGCGGCCGCCTGGCCCTTGTCGGATATTCGCTGCTGAGGCATGGACGCACCGCACAGTCATTGCCTGCCGCGGCGCAAATCTCCCTGGCGAAGTCGTACCACGAGCATACGCCCTCATCCGTAAAATGGTATATCCCCTGACGGTCTGTCTGACCGTTTTCTATGATCCCGAATATCAGCCCGGCAAGATCCTCCGCATAAGTCGGAGTGCCGATCTGGTCGCACACCACATTGATGCTGTCTTTTTCCGCCGTGAGTCTCATCATCGTCTTGAGAAAATTCTTCCCATAAGGCGAATACAGCCAGGCTGTCCTGAATATCAGATAATTGCATCCGGAATTAATGACAGCCCTCTCTCCCGCCAGCTTGGACACGCCATAGACTCCCAGCGGCGATGTCCCGTCGGTCTCGACATAAGGCCTGCACGCATCCCCGCCGAAAACGTAGTCCGTGGAAATCTGTATAAGAGTCGCTCCGACCGCAAGAGCCGCCTCGGCGAGCCATGCCACGGCGAGATGGTTCAGCATGTCGGCCGTCTCCGGATTGCCCTCCGCCTTCTCCACATCGGTATAGGCCGCGCAATTCACTATTATGTCAACGTTTTCCTTGCGGACAATGTCAATGACGGCGGCCTCGTCCGTTATGTCCAACTTCACCGTCTCCACGCCGAGAACGTCGTTTACATCGGTGAAAATGAACCTGATATCCTTCTTCCCAGCACGGGCGGCGGCAAGATTCCTCATTTCGGTGCCGAGCTGGCCGTTTGCGCCGGTCACCAATATCGTATGATCCGTCATTCCTTCCCCTCCTCGGCGGCAAGCCGCATAAGATACTGTCCATACTGATTTTTCGCCATCGGTCGGGCCACCCGTTCGAGAGTCCCGGCATCTATCCACCCGTTGTGGAAGGCAATGGCTTCCAGACAGGCGATTTTCAGCCCCTGCCTCTTCTCTATCACTTCCACGAAGATGGAAGCCTCCGCCAGAGAGTCGTGCGTCCCGGTATCGAGCCAGGCGAATCCTCTCTGCAGCGGGAGCACCTTCAGAGCTCCGTCCTCCAGAAATTTCTGATTGACGCTCGTAATCTCAAGCTCCCCTCTTGCCGACGGCTTCACGTTTTCGGCGACCCTCACGACGGAATTCGGATAGAAATACAGCCCCGGGACTGCAAAATTCGACTTGGGCGCAAGAGGTTTCTCCTCTATGGAAATGCAGTTCCCGTCCGCATCGAACTCGGCCACGCCATAGCGCTGAGGATCATTGACACGGTAGCCGAAAATCGTGGCTTTCCCGTCATTCTCTGCAGCCGACACGGCCTTGTTGAGGATTTCGGAGAAGCCTGCGCCATGGAATATGTTGTCCCCGAGCACAAGACATACCGCATCGTCCCCGATGAATTCCTTCCCGATGATGAACGCCTGCGCCAGTCCGTCGGGAGACGGCTGCACGGCATACTGCATATT
>CAVECU010000160.1:0-3676 GCA_963614015.1 uncultured Eubacteriales bacterium | reverse complement strand
GTTCTATGGGGATTTTCGACAAGGGTGTCAAGAAGACGAACGAGGGCTTTTTCAGGCGGCTCATGGGAGCGATCGCCGGGAAATCCCGTGTGGATGACAATGTGCTTGATGCCATCGAAGAGGCGCTCATATCTTCGGACATGGGCGTGGAGACCACGCTCAAAATCATTGACAATCTCGAAGAAAGAGTCCGGAAAGACAAATACATGTCGATGGACGAGCTCGTGGAGATGCTCCGTGACGAGGTGGGGAAGCTTCTTGATGTGGACGGAACTCCAGCCGGAGAAGGTCTCATACCCGATCCGTCGAAGAAGCCCTATGTCATGCTCGTCGTCGGGGTCAACGGCGTGGGCAAGACCACCACGATAGGCAAGCTGGCATCTTCGCTGAAAGCCGCCGGCAAGGAGGTTGTCCTCGGGGCGGCCGACACGTTCAGAGCCGCCGCTGTGGAGCAGCTTCAGATATGGGCTGACAGGGCCGGAGTGGCCATCGTCAAGCAGGAGATGGGCTCGGATCCGGCGTCGGTCGCGTATGACACGGTCAGGTCGGCGGTCGCAAAGGGTGCGGATGTCGTCCTGATAGATACGGCCGGGAGGCTTCACAACAGGGTGGGGCTGATGAATGAGCTCACGAAGATCCGCAATGTCATAGGCAAGGTCATCCCGGATGCCCCGCACGAGGTCCTGCTTGTGCTGGACGGCTCCACCGGGCAGAACGCATATCAGCAGGCCCGGGAGTTCTCCAAGGCTACCGATGTCACTTCGCTGGCTGTCACCAAGCTGGACGGCTCCGCCAAAGGTGGTGTTGTCGTCGGGATTGTTGACCAGCTGAAGATTCCTATCAGGTTCATAGGCATAGGCGAGGGGATTGACGACCTCAAGGTGTTTGACCGGAAAGAATTCGCCGCCTCCCTGTTCAACCCGGAAGATATTGAAAAGAAATAATACGAAATATGAAACTTTCTTACAGTTGGCTCAAGGACTATCTTGAGTGTGATCTGACTCCGCAGCAGATTGCCGATGCGATGACTTCCATCGGCATAGAGGTGGACTCCGTGTCGGAAGAAGAGGAGATACCGGGCGGACTGGCCGGTGTCGTTGTCGCTGAAGTGCTTGAGTGCGAGCCTCATCCGGACTCGGATCATCTCCACGTCACCAAGGTGGATGACGGCTCCACGGAGCCTCTTACCGTTGTCTGCGGCGCTCCAAATGTGGCTGCAGGAGAGAAAGTGCTGTTCGCCCGCATCGGGGCGGTGCTCCCGGGCGATTTCAAGATAAAGAAATCCAAGATCCGGGGCGTGGAGTCGTTCGGAATGATCTGCGCCGAGGATGAACTGGGGATTGGCGATGACCATTCGGGGATAAAAGTTCTCCCTGCTGATGCCGTTCCCGGGACGGCGGCGAAAGATTATCTGCATCTTCGCACCGATGCCGTGATCGAGTATGAGATAACGGCCAACCGCGTGGATGCCGCTTCGCACATAGGAGTCGCCAGGGACCTGTATGCCTACATGAAGCTGAACAACATCCCCTGCAAGCTCTCCCTGCCGGACGTATCTGCGTTCAAGGAGGGTGAAGGCGAGGCTGTTCCTGTGGAAGTCAGAGACTTTGACGGAGCACCGGAATATGAGGGCATAACGGTCGCGGATGTGAAAGTGGGCCCGTCTCCGGAATGGCTTCAGAAGAGGCTGTATTCCATTGGCCTGCATCCTATCTACAACATTGTGGACATCGCCAATTTCGTGCTTTTCGAGATCGGCCAGCCGCTCCATACTTTCGATGCCGACAAGGTGACAGGTGGCAAGGTCATCGTGAGAAGGGCTGCGGAGGGTGAGAAGCTCGTTACGCTTGACGGGGTGGAGAGGACGCTGCATTCGTGCGATATGGTCATCGCCAATGCGGACGGTCCGATGTGTATCGCCGGCATCTTCGGCGGAGCGGAGTCCGGTGTGAGCGACAAAACTGTCAATGTCTTCATAGAGAGCGCTTATTTTGATCCCGGCTCTATCCGCAAGACCGCCAAGACGCAGGGCCTGCAGACCGATGCCTCCTTCCGTTACGAGAGAGGGGCGGATCCGGGCATCATTCCGTTTGCGGCAAGGAGGGCGGCGCTGCTGCTGCAGGAGCTTGCCGGCGGCCGTATCGTAGGCAAGGTGCAGGTGTCATATCCGGAGCCTATAGCCAAGAAAGTGATCGACTTGGACTATGACAGGATAGAAGCCTTCATAGGCAAGAAGATAGGCCACGACGTGATCGAGAACATCCTCGGATGGCTGGCCTATGAGTTCATCGAAAGGCGTGCCGATGCGGACGGCAATCCTGCGGGGGCGAAGGTCGCCGCGCCGTCCTATATGGTGGATGTTTACAGGGAATGCGATGTCGTGGAGGAGATTCTCAGGATCTACAGCTACAACAATGTCGAGCTCCCTCACAGCATGAGGATGTCGGTGGGCACCACTCCCGACCCTGATCCGGAGGCTGTCCGCAATTATATCTCCAATTTCCTTGCGGCCAACGGATTTGTGGAGACTATGAACAATTCGCTCACAAAGAGCGCATATTATGCTGGGCTGGAGACATTCCCGGAAGAGAGGTGCGTCAGGATAGTGAACCCTCTCAGCTCGGACCTCAACGTGCTGCGCCAGTCGCTTATCCCGGGCGGGCTTGAGGTGGTCGCATACAATGCCAACAGGCAGACTCCGTATATCAAGACGTTTGAATATGGCTCTGTATATCAGAGACTTCCGGATACGGACGGCAAGACTCTCGCATCCTATGAGGAGCATCAGTGCTTCGCTATGTTCCTTTCCGGCAGCGCCGCGAAGTCGTGGAGAACTGCCGGGGACGGCAAAAGCAGCTATTATCAGCTGAAAGGCTATCTTGAGCTTCTTCTGAAGAGGTATGCTCTGGACATATACACATTGGAGACCGCAGCGGCACCGTCCGACATCTTCTCCGAGGGTATCGTGTACATGCTTCCGGGTACAAGGGAGGTGCTGGCCGTCATAGGTACGGTGGCTCCGGCGCTGGCACGGAAGTTCGATGTCCGCCAGAGCGTATATGCGGCGGAGATCAACTGGCAGACGCTTCTGAAGGTGGTCGGCCGCGTGAAGGTCAAGTTCAGCGAGCTCCCGAAGTTCCCGGAAGTGAGGAGAGATCTGGCTCTGCTGATTGACGAGACCGTCTCTTATGCGGATCTCGCAAGGGCTGCCCGCAAGGCTGTCAAGAAGATCCTGAAGCAAGTGTCCCTGTTCGATGTTTACAGAGGGGACAAGATTCCTGAGGGGAAGAAGCAGTATGCGCTGAACTTCGTCTTCCAGGATCCGGAGAAGACGCTGACGGACGCTGAGGTGGAGAAGGCCGTGGAGAGGCTGGTGTCCACATTCCAGAACACGTTTGGAGCGACATTGAGATAATATGCGCAGCCGGAGCATAGTCCATATCTTTCTGATCTCCGCCGTATCTGCGGTGGCGCTGTCCTGCATCGGCGGAGACCGCGTCATACCGCCGCACAAGATGGCCAGGATCTATGTGAAGATGCTGCTGGCCGACCAGTGGGTGGGCGGATCGAAAGAGACTTTGGATATGGCCGACACGTCTCTTCTGTATGAGCCCATATTGGCCGAATACGGCTATGACAAGATGGACTATGTCAGGAGTGTCAATCACTATATGGA
>CAVECU010000159.1:0-3682 GCA_963614015.1 uncultured Eubacteriales bacterium | reverse complement strand
GCCGACAAGGCCGCCGCCATGCATACGTTGCTCAGTTCCATGCAACAAAAGAAAGAGGAGACTAAAAAGAGTCATCCTCTTTCTTTTTACCCACATTTGTAATTCTTGATAATTATTTGACTTAATGTACCATTATTTGTATTAATTGACATATATTTGTACTTTAGACGCAAGTGAATAGTAATCAACTTAATCAACATATTTTATGAAAAAGACATTTTTAATTCTGTCAACTATGGCGGCGTTAGCCATATTGTCAGTCTCGTGCGAAAGAAACACGCTCCCCGACACGCAGAACTCCAACGCCCTCATCATTGAGTTCGCTCTCAATGATGACTCCGGGCGATCCGGGACAAGGTCGTCAAGCTCCGCAGTCACCGATCTGAATAACGGCTGCACGGTGGCATTTTATTCCCAAACATCCGGGGCCCTGCTCACATCAGAGAGCTGCGAGGGGAGTACAAGAAGAATTGAAATATATGACACTCCATCGGAGAACTGCTATGTGTATGCCGTCGGGAACGCCACGTTCGACTGGCCGGACACTCAGAACGGGCTTGCCAGTCAGGGGATGTCAATCGACGTGACCAAAGGCTATATTCCGCGGTCGACAAAAACCGGATCTGACGCATATACGTGGGAGATCGGGACAACATATATGCAAATAACCGACATGCCGAAAATGTATTCAAAAATCTCGGTAGCAAAAGACAACAACAAAGATGGCAGTTTCACGGTCACAAGCGCAAAAATACTTAACTGCCCGAATGTGATTTACCCGTTCGGCGGAAAATCAACAGGCAGCACCGGGGCAAACGACGTCGCCTCGTCAGCTGATCTGACATTGTTCAACAATGACAGCGAATTCATATTGTGGGTTCCTTCCGAAGGCTCCTCGAAAGTTGAAATCAAAGGAACAAGATACAGCGATGACGGAATCAACTATTCCGACACATATACAGTGTCAGTCGACGCCGTCGACAGGGAAAAGACAGGAACAGCAATTGTCACGGCTACCGGCAAAACCACCGGTAATCAGATAGTTGTGGTAATAACCGACGAAAACACACGAACCGTCGCCTTCGGGACTTCATCCTTCGATGTGACCGCTGACGGAACAGAATATTCGACCACAGTGAAAGGCGTCGCCGGAAACGGGGGAAATGACTGGAAATATTCCCTGTCCTGGCCGGGTAACAGCTCATTGCCGTCGGGCTCCACTACAATAAAAGTAGGCAACAATGCTGCGCTGGATCTTTCCACCGCCGGAAGCGTCACAGACCTTTCGGGTAACGGCAAGGCTCAGAGCATCGTCATCACTTCCACCAGCGGAGTATCTGTCAGCACCTATCTGACCGCCAGTGCCGACGGAGTGGACCTCGGCACCCTGCCGGTGAATATCATTGAGGAGGATAATAACCCTTACTTTAGGTTTTCCGACAAAACTTTGGAAGTTCTTGGGAATGGCTATGGGTACCAGACATATGCAACCGTCAAAGGGAACGGAACTAACTATTCCCTCCTGTGGGATGAAGATACCGAACTAGGTGATTACTCGTCTTCTACAGCGTGGATGATTCTTAATGGCTATGGAAATCTGACAGACGACGGAGAACTTCTCATAAGCAACTATTCATCCGGTGATAACTATGATGTAGATCTCGATTACTCTGAGACCTATGGCCAGAGTCGTGTTGCATGTTGCCTGGCGGAAACTGGAGGCAAGGTTCTTCGCGACGGCTGTGACTCCATCCCGATCACAATATATTCTACTTACGCAGGGGAAGAAGACAGAGTCATAACCGTGAAAGCCAAAAATCCTTCATATCTCGGCGTTGCTGATGATACAATGACAATCATTCTGAAAAGCGCAGCATCAACGATTGAGGCATTTAAGTCTATATCCTTGAGCAGTGATTCCGACAACGTTCTGTACACTAAGGGGACATGCAGTCTGTTTGTTGATTCACATTTCTCAGATGGTTCAACCGGGTGTGTCGACCTGCTCCCCGCATACTATTTTGTCTGGACCGTGACCCCATCATCTCTCGGTACAGTCACGACATATCCAGGTTCTACCAAGACCTTTGCGAAGTTCACTGCGGGAACCACCTCGACATCCGGGAAAGTGAAATGTTCTTTCACGAAAGAGCATTTAGAGGAACTCGGGATCGAACTCGATGACCGTCTCGTACAGAAGCTCGTTGGCATGACTGCTACGTACTCTATCACCGTGAGACCTAAATCGTGATAGGTTCAATCAGAAAAAATTCGAAACGCATATAAATCAAAAAAAGGGAGGACGACCAATAATCATTGGCCGCCCTCCCTCATATTAGCATGGAATATCACTTAATTGAACTCGTGGTGTATGTCAATTCTGTTTCTGAGTAATCTTCAGTGTACGCGTCAAATCTGAATTCGTAAGTATGTTCACTGGTCGCTTCGGTAACCGACAGATAACCGTAGTCACTCCACTCGCTCCATGAACCGGTAGATGTTTTTCTCCGCCATTGGTAGTCGCCATATGTAGTGTAATATGTCCCATCATGAAGTTTGAGTGAGAGACCGTACTTGTTCTGCGATGTGTTTTTCACAACACCGGTGATGGCTGTTGCATATTTGAAGGCGTAAACAGTGATGTCTTCCTCACAAGAATATGTTTTTCCATCCATTTCGTATGAACAACTGACGTGCGCCGATGCAGATGCAATTATGCCGTATTGTGAAGTGGACGTTTGAGCTTTCGCTGTTATGGAAGCGCTACCAGCCGAAAAATAATTGCTTGCATTTGTGCCGGTTATGGTTATGGATGATTCAGACATGTCGCCAAAGTCTATCTCTTCCTGCTTCTTCCATAAGCCACCTGTTTCAGGATAGTAGTACTCCGCTATGGCCGTAAGGATCTTCGGTGTTCCAGTTGGTATATACGTGTTATTGACAGATATGCTTTCTATCTCATTAACCTTGAAAGGAATTGAGACGCTGAACGTCTCGCTTGTTCCGTAAGCCGATGCAAAGGCGGAATTGGTGGTGACTGTGATTCCCCCTTCTCCATGTACGCCGCATGCTGCGCAGAAGTAGGCATAGGAGGTGAATATATCCAACGAGCCCAGCGTGTCATCGAAAGTCCAGTCCAGCAGGTCAGGAGATATATGCTTTTCCGTGCCGTCTGAAAGTTTCGCATACGCGTAGAGCTCGATGCCTTCGTTGCCGCACAGGATTGGAGTGCCATCGAAAGGGCTCTGGCCATCATCATATGTATCCACGTATATCGACTCCACTTTCACCGTGTTGTCCTCAATGATATTCACCGGCAGGGTGCCGAGGTCCACTCCGTCGGCACTGGCGGTCAGATAGGTGCTGACAGATACTCCGCTGGTGGAAGTGATGACGATGCTATTTAATTTTTTGCTTAATTTTGTCCAAAACTTAAATGGCCATGGATGTTGGATGTTCTGATTGCCGATGACCGCCCCATCACCTTCTCCGATATGCTGAACCAGTATCGAAGCCTTCGGTGTGACAGGCAAAAACTTCAACGACCTCAAGGCGGAATAGCCTCCCTCCAGAAAGACGACACAATGGAAAAGAATATGATGATACGGAACAGTACTGCCGAATTCCTCACCTTCATAGCGGAAGGGAAAGAGGACGGGATACAGGTATTGTACAGGAACGA
>CAVECU010000158.1:0-3684 GCA_963614015.1 uncultured Eubacteriales bacterium | reverse complement strand
GTTTCATCGCCCCCGGGGCCGTTGTAGGGCCCGGATGCAAGCTCGGGTGCAGCACCATCATGGAATCTGCCTCCGTACTTTCCCACGACAATGTGATCGGAGATTTCAATTTCTTATCCGTCGGCGCGGTGCTCGGAGGATTCTCCAAGAGCGGTGACAATTGCTTTTTCGGGCTTCACAGCACAGTGAGAGATTCTGTCTCCATAGCGGACAGGACACTTGTCGGAGCTGCCGCAAATGTCTTGCGGGAAATAACTCTTCCGGGCGGGGTGTTCGTTGGCAATCCGGCGGGGCGTCTTGAGGGAAAGGATTCCATCAAGACGGAAATATAGGGCTCCGAAACAGTTTTTTAAATCAGATCTCTGATGTCTGTCTTATCAAAAATTCAAAACCGTGCCATATCGCACACGGTGACTGTCATCCGGGCGCTCAAGCGGATGGATGAAGCCAAGGTGAAGATGCTTTTTGTTTTCGACGGAGAGCAGTTTCTGAGCATTCTCACCATCGGCGATATCCAGCGTGCAATCATCAACGGGATTGACATGAAAGCCCCGATCTCATCTATTCTGCAGAAGGACAAGAAGTTCGTCTCGCCGGACGAGCCGCTTGAACAGGTCCGGCAGAAGATGCTCGCCATCCGCGCCGAATGCATGCCGGTGGTCGGCTGTGACGGCGGGCTCGTGGATGTATATCTTTGGAACGAGTTGTTCAGCGGCTCGGAGACGGACAGCCGCAAGAAGATAGATCTTCCCGTTGTGATCATGGCAGGCGGAAAGGGTGTCCGGCTGAAGCCGCTCACCGATGTCCTGCCCAAACCGCTAATTCCGGTGGGGGGGGTAGTACCATTTTAGAAGTCATCATGGACCAGTTCGAGAGTATCGGCTGCCGCAAGTTCTATATGAGCGTGAACTACAAGGCCGACTTGTTGAAACACTATCTCGGACAGCTGGATCATCATTATGACATCGAGTTCTTCATGGAGGACAGGCCTCTGGGGACGATCGGCAGCGTATCCCTTCTGAAAGGGCATATCCGCACACCTTTTTTCGTGAGCAACTGCGACAGCATCAACGAGCAGGACTACCGGGATGTATGGGACTGGCATGTCAGCAACCGCAACGATATGACAGTCGTGACAATGATCAAGAGTATCAAGATTCCTTATGGAGTGATCGAGACCGGTGCCGACGGTCTGATGACCGACTTGAAAGAAAAACCGGAGCAGACATTTCAGGTGAATACAGGAGTATATATTCTCAATCCGGAGCTGATAGATGAGATCCCGGAGGGGGAGTTCTTCCATGTGACCGACCTTATCGGGGCGGTGCGGCACCGCGGCGGTCGTGTAGGCTGTTTCCCTGTCAGCGAGAGTGCCTGGCACGATATGGGAGAGTGGCCGGAATATCTGAAGATGATAGGTGTGAACAGTCTCTAAATCGACAGAAGTATGAGTGAACAGACTATTAGCGCGCATCCGCCCATGAGAGTCGTCTGGGTATGCGACATGTCCGATCCGACAATCCGGCGGCATCTGCGGTTCTGCAGATGGACGCCTCTGGCCCTTGTAAGAAGGCTGACCGGCAAGGACAGGAATTATGACCACAGCATCTGGATGAGCAACGCCGTCAGGGAGTTCAAGGGCTGCGGAGATGTGGAAATCCACGTCATCTCCCAGCACAAAGGCATATGCGGAGTCCGGGAATTCGAGGACGGCGGAGTACATTACCACATTTTCCGCCCGGAAGATGACAACCTGCTGTCATTGCTGAAGTCACGTCTCTCCGGAAAATTCAGGACATCATATCGGAAGAACACAAGGACAATCTTGAGGCTTATCAGGAAGATCAAGCCGGATCTGATTCACTATATCGGTGCGGAGAGCCCGAGATACGGCGAGTCCGCACTGTCCCTGCCGTCAGATATCCCGCTCATCGTCAGCCTTCAGACATTGATGTGCGATCCGGATTTTCTGCGAAATTATCCCATCGCGAAACAGGAGTATGACTATCGTGCCGGACTGGAGATCGCAGTAATAAGGCGTGCGGACTATGTGGCGACCACAATCGAACATTTCCGCAGGATCATACGGCGAGACATCGGAGAAGTCAAGTTCCTTGACATGACTTTGGCCGTGGGAGAACCGGCTTCCGCGCCTTCCGATCACCCCAAATCGTACGATTTCGTATATTTCGCCGCAAACATCTCCAAGGCAGTCGATTATGCTCTGGAAGCGTTCGCCAGGGCACGGAGACGGCACGGCGATATCACGCTTCACGTCATAGGAGACTTCAGCGAATCGCTCATGGCCGATATCATGCTCCGGATGGAGCGTCTCGGGATAGACGGGGGCGTGGATTTCACAGGCAAGTTGCCGTCGCACGATGATGTGATCCGCGAGATCAGAAAAGCGCGGTTCGCAGTGCTTCCGCTGAAGATAGATCTGTGCAGCAATACCGTCCGGGAAGCCATGGCGAACGGGATCCCTGTCGTGACCACCGTCACTCCGTGCACCCCTGACCTCAATTCTGATCGGGAGAGTGTGCTTCTGAGCGAAAAAGGGGACTTCGATGCAATGGCGGACAACATGTGCCGTCTTCTGGAAGATGCGGATCTGGCGGCGGCTCTCGGCAGCAACGGAGTCAAGACCGTCGGGGAGCAGTTTGACAATGCGAAGGCTATGCGGGAGTGGAGAGAAAATTACCGCAACATTCTGAAAAGACAGTGAAAGGAAGCAAGCGCATCATAACCAACACGGTCATTCTCTATCTCAAATCCATATTGACGGCTGTCATAGGATTTGTGACATCCCGTCTTGTGCTCGACGCACTTGGAGCCGGTGACTATGGACTCTACAATGTGGTCGGCGGCATCGTAGTGATGCTCAATACATTGAGCACAAGTATGACATCCACGTCATACCGATATATGGCAATAGAGATCGGCAAGGGTGACAAGGGCGATCCCAACAGGATATATAACACGGTCTTGTGCATCCATATCCTTCTGGCAGTACTGCTGCTGATTGCAGGCGAGACCATCGGGGTGTTCTATGTGCGCAACTATCTCAATGTGGATCCCGTCAAGATTCCCGATGCGCTGTTCGTGCTTCATGTCAGCCTGCTGACCACGGCATTCGCCATAATCACCATTCCGACCAAAGGCCTGCTGATCGCAAGGGAAAAATTTTTCTTCATCTCTTCCGTGGAAGTAGTGTCGGTGCTGATGAAGCTTTCGCTCATCCTTATGCTCATGCACATCGGTCACGATAAGCTCAGGTGGTATGCGGTATTCCTTGCCATATGCCAATTGTTCGTGCCGCTATGCTATCAGGCGTATTGCTCGATTCTGGACAAGGGGGCGGTGAAGTGGAAGTTCAACCGCAATTTAGTGGACTACAAGGAGATGTTCGCTTTCGCATGGTGGATTCTGATAGGCACCGTCGCCTGTCTGGGTCAGGTCCAGGGTGTCGCCGTCATCATGAACTTCTTCTTCGGCACTGTCGCCAATGCGGCGTTCGGCCTTGCCCTGCAGCTCAACGGTTCAGTGTCGTATTTCTCCGCAAATATCCAGCAGGCGGCGCTTCCTCAGATAATGAAAAGTCAGGGTGGCGGAGATATGGCCGGTTCAGTGTCTTATGTCTATGCGGTCTCGCGGTGCTCGTTCCTCGCTCTGGCGATAATAGCC
>CAVECU010000157.1:0-3715 GCA_963614015.1 uncultured Eubacteriales bacterium | reverse complement strand
AGCACGCCATCAATATGACTGGCAGCCGCGTGCATCAGGCGATGGAGGCGTTCGTGCACAATATGAACACCATCCATTCCAGAGGAGGCAACCAGGTGGTGTTCAGCTCGATCAATTACGGAACGGACACATCCGCCGAGGGGCGCTGCATAATCCGTGAGATTCTCAACACCACTTACGAAGGCGTCGGGAACGGCTCCACAGCCATATTCCCGATACAGATATGGAAGAAGAAGAGAGGTGTCAGCTACCTTCCGGAGGATCCCAACTACGACCTCTACAAGTTCGCCTGCAAGGTGTCAGCGCGCCGTTTCTTCCCGAATTTCCTGAATCTGGATGCGACATTCAACCGGTGTGCCGAGTGGAATCCGGATGACCCTTGCAGATATGAACATGAGGTGGCCACGATGGGCTGCCGTACCAGAGTATTCGAGAACAGGTTCGGGCCCAAGACTTCCATAGGCCGCGGCAATCTCAGCTTCACGACAGTGAATATCGTAAGGCTTGCTATCGAATGCATGGGCATCGAGGACAAGCAGCTCAGAATAACCGAGTTCTTCACAAGGCTGGATAAGGTGCTGGATATCACGGCTCAGCAGCTTTGCGAGAGGTATGAGTTCCAGAAGACGGCGCTCAAGAAGCAGTTCCCTCTGCTGATGGGCAAGCTCTGGATCGGAAGCGATGCTCTCAGCCCGGAGGACACCGTGGAGTCCGTGATCAATCAGGGTACGCTCGGAATCGGATTCATAGGCCTGGCGGAATGCCTCATCGCCCTCGTCGGGAAGCATCACGGAGAGTCGGCGGAGGCTCAGGAGCTCGGTCTGCGCATTGTCACCTACTTCAGGGACAAGGCCAACGAGTATTCGGAGAAGCTTCATCACAATTTCAGTGTTCTGGGAACTCCGGCGGAGGGCCTGTCGGGAAGATTCACGAGGATGGACAAGAAGGACTTCGGCGTCATCAGGGGAGTCACCGACAAAGACTATTACACGAACTCCAGCCACATACCCGTGTATTTCCATTGCACTCCGCAGCACAAGGCTGAGATCGAGGGCCCTTATCACGATCTCGAAAGGGGCGGTCATATCTTCTATGTGGAAATCGACGGGGACGCCACGCACAATCCGGAAGCGATAATGAATATCGTTGACCTGATGGACAAGTACAATATCGGGTACGGCAGTGTCAACCACAACCGCAACCGTTGTCTTGACTGCGGCTATGAGGATGCCACGGCAGACCTCAAGGAATGTCCTCACTGCCACAGCCACAATATAGATACTCTGCAAAGAATCACCGGCTATCTTGTCGGTACGACTAACCGATGGAACAGCGCGAAACTGGCTGAACTGAAGGATAGGGTCGTGCATAAATGACAGAGCAATACCTTTACATATTGGAAGTTATGGAACAGACCATGGCCGACGGCCCCGGTCTGCGGACTTCCATTTATTGCTGCGGATGCCTGCACCACTGTCCGGGCTGCCACAATCCGCAGTCCTGGGTGATGGGCGGAGGACGGAAAATGAGCATCGATGATCTTATGGCTGTCATCAAGGCCGATGACATCAGCAATGTGACATTCACCGGCGGGGACCCGTTCTATCAGGTGGAAGGGTTCACGGAGCTGGCGAGGCGCATCAAGGCCGAGACCGGCAAGACCATCTGGTGCTGGACCGGATTCACCTACGAGGAAATCCTGAAGGACAGCCATCTGTCCATGATGCTGCCATATCTGGACGTGCTGGTGGACGGCCCCTACATCGAATCGCTGCGGGAGCCGGGACTGCATTTCAGAGGCAGCAGCAATCAGCGGATCATACACCTCACCCCGGAAGAGGATGACGTCATCCCGGGGACAGTCCCTTTGATACCGTTCAAGTGACATTCCGGCCTCAATGATATGACTATGCAGCACGAGATTATCATAAAAACTCTGAACGACATCGACAGCGCCGCCGGGAAGTTTCTGGACGAGCTGGGCGACAGGAAGATAGTTGCGTTTTATGCGCCGATGGGCGCGGGCAAGACTACATTCACGACAGCTCTCTGCCACAGGCTCGGAGTCAGCGGTGATGCTGTCAGCTCCCCGACATTCTCGATTGTCAACGAATACCGTGTGGCAAGGGGCGAGGCGGTATATCACTTTGATTTCTACAGGATAAGCCGCATAGAGGAGGCTTTCGACATCGGTTTCTACGACTATGTGGACAGCGGCAGCCTCTGCCTCATCGAATGGCCGGAAAATATCGAGGGCATACTCCCGGAAGAGACCCTCAAGGTGCGGATCGATGTCCTTCCGGACGAGTCCAGAAGGGTCATCTGGGAGGATTGACGGCGCCCGGACGGAGCGGATCACTTGACGGATGTGATGTATCCGTTGAATTTGAGCGTGTCCGCCACAGCTTCTCCACGATAGACTATTGGATAGAGTTCAGGCGGCAGCGGCGACAGGCCGATGTGGAATTCTCCGTCTCGGAGCTTGGCGCAGGCGCTTCCCATCACGATATATCTTCCGTCTGGAATGATGAACCTTTCTTCGCCGTCGCTGTCAACGCGGCAGAAGCCGTTCACGACATCTCCGTAAGTGTAGGCATAGGCCAGGATGCCGTCCTGGGCATAGAACTCAAGCGCCTGCTTGAAGTGCCCCGTAGAATATTCGCCTCCGGACAGATCCCACAGTACGGACTTCATGCTCTCCCAGCGGTCATAGGTGCGGTCCGCCCTCACGAACACTCTCCCGCCATCTGAGAGAATCCTGAAACCGGTCAGTTGATGGTGGCCTCCGGCCGGGCCGTCGAGCTTGATGATTCTGTCTCCGACATAGGCGAGGACCTGATAACCCGAACCTGACGTTGTGGCGACCATATGGCGCACTCCGCCGACGTACCGTATATCGTAGATGTGTCCTATGTTCTTGTCTGTCAGCAGCTGCTCCGCTTTGCCTCCTCGGACGACGTAGTAGGCGGCATATTCCGCTCCGGCCGTCTCCACGGAATTGCGATAGCAGAAGACCATATCCCCGGCATCTTCATAGAGGGCCCCGCTCTCGCACCAGGGATTCTCCATGTCTCCGATGATCCGCCCCGCAGATGAGGAAAATATCTCGACGCCGTCCTTTCTCAGGCTCAAGCCTTCGCCGCCCCGGTTCTGTCCGAGAGTGTAGATGCCGTCCGCCTTCACAAGGAATCCGCAGATCATCTCTCTGCCGCCGTACCGGAACAGTTCTTCTCCGTCACGGGATATGATGGTCTCCGTGTCGGAGGAATAATCCGTGTAGAGGTGCCCGCCTATGAGCCTGTGCATGTCCGGAGCGGAACTCGCTTTGGCTTTGCCGCCTGCCGGGACGGAGAGAATGCGGTTGCCGTTCTTGAAGACGAGAATCCTGCATCCTTCCGCACCGCCGGACGAGTCCCGATGCCAGTCGTATCCTTCGGCAAATTCCACCCCGGTCACGTAAAAGGCTGATTCTGCGGCCTCTGTGCTATCTCCGTATTCCCGTTCATCTCTTGATGACATGTCTTCCGATCCGCTCCTGCGGATGGAGAATCCGCCGTCTCCGCCGAGCAAGTCACAGGCGCCTGCAAGTCCAATTGTCGCGGCCAATGTCACGGCCGACGATAGAAGTTTTTTCATAAGTGTATGTTTTAAAATCATTTCGATAAAAGCGACTAAAGAGTCCGTCGGACTTTAATAAGTCCCGCAGGGACTGCAC
>CAVECU010000156.1:3220-3737 GCA_963614015.1 uncultured Eubacteriales bacterium | reverse complement strand
GATCCAGATAGTTGCCGAACACGAAGTACATTCCCAAATCCCTGAGATAGAAGCCTCTGGAATTCTCCTCACCGAATGTCGGCATCAGCAGGCCCGTGGCCCGGTCCGGACGCTTGGGTACGAATCCGAACGGCAGCGCGACGGGCAACGGCACGTCTTCGATCACCGGATATGCCGGGCCGAACACGGTCTTCTGGGACGGCTTCGTGATGACCTTCGCGGCAGTGAGATGCAGATAATAGTGCGGATGATCCATGTCGCACACCGTGTACTGACCCTTCTTTATGTTGATGGACCGGTCCGGCATCATCTTAATGTCCTTGCCGTGCAGGAGACCGTCCTCCTGCTGGGTCGTCATATTGGTGATGCGGGCTTTGCGCGTGTTGAAATTGTAACGGACTTCTTCCATCGAATACGAAGTCCCGCCCTCCTTCATCACGGGCTGTCCCTTGACCTCGCCCGTGAGGGTGTCAAGCGTGCCTTTGGCAAATACGGTCCCGGTCTTCATGTCGTACTC
>CAVECU010000156.1:0-3122 GCA_963614015.1 uncultured Eubacteriales bacterium | reverse complement strand
GAGCTCCATGTTGCCGTATTTCACGGTGACTTCGCCGTAATAGTAGATTTTGCGCTGCCCGTCGGAGAATACTTCCACCACGGAGTCTTTGGCCGTGGAGAACGCCGGACGGTCGAGGGAGCTCTTCTGCTGCAGCGCTGCGGAATCCGCCCTGAACAGGGAGTCCGCTACCCGTATTGAATCCAGCACCGCACGGAGCGAGTCCGATACGGGGGCCACGCTGTCACGGTTGTATTCCACCGCCTGGCTGAACATCGTCTTGGGCGGTCTGCGCTGTCTTTTCCCGTCCTGGGATATGCCGGGAAGAGATATCGAGACGAGCACGAAAAGCACTGCGGCCACAAGGCAGCCGGCATGCAGGTATTTCCGTATATTGTTATTGTCCAATTTTCGCAAGTGTTCCACCTCGGCACGCTCAGAATCTGTTCCGAACATCATTCTTCTCGCTTCTTTTGCGGCCTTTCCGGCAAATTTCGTATTTTTGCAAGTCACAAATATAACGCCATTTTGAATATTAAGCAAAAACATATCCTGTCCGCGGTCCTTGCCGCGGCTCTTGCGGCAGGCGGCTTCCACTCCGCGGCCAAATCTCCCGACGGGCGCCAGATGGGGCTCAGGACCGTCTGTATCGATGCCGGACACGGCGGCAAAGACGTAGGATGCGTGAGCCGGGACAAAAAGACTCACGAGAGCGACATCACTCTGGACATCGCCTTGAAGTTCTCATCACTCATACGTAAGGCTCATCCGGATGTCAAGGTGATCCTCACGCGCTCAAGAGATGTGTTCGTTACTCTCGGCGGCCGCGCCGACATAGCCAACAAGGGCGGTGCGGACCTTTTCATATCGATCCACGTGGACAGCGCTCCGTCTTCCACCTCCGCAAGAGGATATTCGATCCACGTGCTCGGGCAGTCGTCCCACAAGGACAGGGACCTCTTCGCCTATAATATGGAGATCTGCCGGAGAGAGAACTCCGTGATGCTTATGGAGGATGACTATTCCACTACATATCAGGGATTTGATCCTTCCGATCCGGAGTCTTTCATATTTTTCAACCTGATGCAGAACTCGCATCTAGAGCAAAGCCTCATGTTTGCGCAGGATGTGGCCGACGCCTTCGCCCGGGGGCCGATACGCAACAGCAGGGGCATCTGGCAGAACCCTTTCTATGTGCTGTGGAAGACTTCGATGCCGGCCGCTCTCATCGAGCTCGGATTCATGTCCAACGCCTCCGACCTCGCCACTCTGAGATCGGAATCCGGACGGGAGAAGATTTCCGAGAAGCTTCTGGAAGCGTTCACCGTGTTCAAGCGGAGATACGACTCAAGCGTCAGCGCAGACGGCGCCTTGCAGACTTCTGCATCATCCGCGCAGGCTCCCGCAGAAGAGGGGAGGAGCCGGAATGCGCCGGAGAAAGCCTCCTCCTCAGTCGCGACGGACACTTCCGCTGCGGTCCGGAGCGCCGTATCTGCGGGGCCGTCGTACGGAATCCAGATCATGGCCTCCGCAAAGAAGCTGAAGCCGTCGAGTCCGGAGTTCAAAGGTTATGAACCTGCGGTGATCCGGTCCGGTGACTTGTACAAATACATCGTTTCCGTGTCATCGGATATGGGCAGAGTGAAGAAAAATCTCCCCGAAGTGAGAAAAAGTTTTCCGGGAGCATTCGTCGTGAAAGTTTCCGAATAGCGGGGAAGCTTCTTACGGTTTGTCAGTGGCTTTATTTTCGCAATGTTAGCGGGCATGCCGCGCTGCCTGCGGGAGTTGTAACTCATTGATACCAATTTGGAATTATTCCAAATTGCGAAACCGCTCCCAATGCGTCCGCTTGCATATATGCATTTTTAATGAATTGCCTGTCAGATATTTATGCAATATCCGTTTTGTGATTTTTCAAACGGCGCGGGAGTAAAATAAATTTCAATTCCAATAGTTCCGCGATTTTTTTATCACTTTTTTTTCACCCACATTTGCATTGCATCGGACGGCGGACGGTACCGCATTCCGGTGCTTTTTTACCGGAACGTACCTACAGTTTTAAAACAGATTTTATATCTAATCGGAAATGAGCGGGGCCAGCCAGATGAACAAGTGGGAAGAGTGTCTGCGGATAATCGAGAATATCATCGGTTCCCAGATGTTCGAGAGGTGGTTCAAGCCTCTCAGCCTGATCTCTGTCCAGGGCTCTGTAGTCACCATCGAGGTTCCGTCCGACTTTTATCGGAAATACATCGAGGATGTCTATCTCGATGTCATCACCAAGACGCTGAAGCGGGTGATAGGGGATGAGGCCAAGCTTTTCTACAAGGTCAGTCCTGTCCGTGTGCAGCCTCCGATGACATATCCCGCATCGCCGGGAGCCGTCCCTTCCAACAGGGAGGTGACCATAAGCACGGATCCGGCCTCTGGACCGGGGGCGCTCGTCTATCCCGGCATCCGCAAAGTGCGGATCAATCCCCGCCTGAACCCTGCATACTGCTTCCGCAATATGATTGTGGGTGAATGCAACAAGATGGGCGTCACCGCAGGAGAGAGCATTTCGGCGGCTCCGGGGGACACCCCGTTCAACCCGCTGTTCATCTTCGGAGGCCCCGGCCTCGGCAAGACGCATCTGGCCCAGGCCACAGGCATATCCATAAAGGAGAAATTCCCCGATCTGACAGTCCTGTATGTCACAGGAAACGAGTTCAAGACCCAGTATATGGATGCCGTCAACGTGCGCAACAAGCTGACGGACTTTCTGGCGTTCTATATGAAGATCGACGTGCTCATCGTGGATGACATCCAGGATCTCATAGGTCCGGGCTCCCAGAATGCGTTCTTCAATGTGTTCAACCATCTCCACGGCAACGGCAAGCAACTGATATTCACTTCTGACCGCTCTCCTGCGGATCTCCGGAATTTCGAGGAGAGACTGCTTTCGCGTCTGAAGTGGGGGCTCTCGGTCGAGCTCCGGAGGCCGTCATTCGAGACGCGGCTCGAAATGCTCAAGGCGCGTTGTCTCAGGGAGGGCGTCACCGTCAGGGATGAAGTGCTGGAGTATCTCGCCGACAAGGTCACGGCCAATTTCAGAGAGCTTGAGGGCACTCTCATCTCTCTCATAGCCCATGCCACGCTCATAC
>CAVECU010000155.1:0-3783 GCA_963614015.1 uncultured Eubacteriales bacterium | reverse complement strand
GCTGTATGTCAAGGGTTTGAACATCGCTCTCTACACCTGGGGCTCATGGGGGCAGCACGCTCCTCTGCGGGACCGCAAGCTTCTGCTGCAGAAGCGGGAGCTGCGACATCTGAGGCAGAAGGTCAAAGAAAAAGGCCTTACCATCGTGACGGTAAGGCTCTATATTGCGGACAATGGATATGCCAAGCTGACAATAGCTCTTGCCCGAGGCAAGAAGATGTATGACAAGCGTCAGTCCATCAAGGAGAAGGATATCAGACGCGAGATGGAGAGGGGTTAATAGGCCCTATAGCCTGGTAACTAAAAGTCCATCGGAGTGATTAATAAGTCCCGCAGGGACCGCACCGGATAGGTGCGAAGTACCCCTAATAGGGGTCGCAGCCTTAGCTGCGGGGGTTGAGGCCTTTAGTAACTAAAAAGTCCATCGGAGTGATTAATAAGTCCCGCAGGGACCGCACCGGATAGGTGCGAAGTACCCCTAATAGGGGTCGCAGCCTTAGCTGCGGGGGTTGAGGCCTTTAGTAACTAAAAAGTCCATCGGAGTGATTAATAAGTCCCGCAGGGACCGCACCGGATAGGTGCGAAGTACCCCTAATAGGGGTCGCAGCCTTAGCTGCGGGGGTTGAGGCCTTTAGTAACTAAAAAGTCCATCGGACTTTTTAGTTACCGGAAGTTTTCTTTTACTCCATCCGCCGCATCCAGAAGTTCCCAGCCGAAAAACTGCACCTGCCTCTCCACTTCCTTTCCGTCGCGGATGAGTTTCAGAGTCTTCGTGAACGGCTTCCTGCCGAAATGCCCGTATGTCGCCGTCGGCTCGTAAATGGGATTTTTCAATTGGAATTTCTCGATGATCTTTGCCGGGCGCAGGTCGAAGATCTCACCCACTTTGGCAGCTATCTCCGCATCGCTCAACTGCTTTCCGTCACTTGTCCGCGCCGCCGTCCCGTAAGTGTTCACGAAGATGCTAACAGGTCTGGCCACGCCTATGGCGTAGGCGAGCTGCACGAGGACTTCCTCCGCGATGCCTGCGGCCACCAGATTCTTGGCGATGTATCTGGCCGCGTAAGCCGCTGATCTGTCCACCTTTGACGGGTCCTTGCCGGAGAACGCCCCGCCGCCGTGCGCGCCTTTGCCGCCGTAGGTGTCCACGATGATCTTGCGTCCGGTGAGACCTGTGTCGCCGTGAGGCCCCCCGATCACGAATTTGCCGGTAGGATTGACGTGGAGAATGAAATCTTTCCGGAACAGCGCCGCAGTCTTCTCCGGCAGGGACGCTATGACTCTCGGCAGCAGAATCTCACGAACGTCTTTCTCGATGCGGTCGTGCATCGCCTCGTCGGCTTTCTTCTCTCCGAACTTCTCCACGGCTTCCCGGTAGCTGCCGCAGCCGAGCTCCGGCGCGGCGAATTCGTCATGTTGCGTGGAGATGACGATGGTGTGGACCTTTACGGGATGATGCGCTTCGTCATATTCGATGGTGAACTGGGACTTCGAATCGGGTCTCAGATAGGGCATAAGCGACGGGGAATTCTTCCGGATGTCAGAGAGTACCCTCAGAGTAAGATGCGAGAGCATGAGCGGCAGCGGCATGTATTCCTCCGTATCGCGGCAGGCATAGCCGAACATCATGCCCTGGTCTCCGGCGCCCTGCTCGTCCGGCTCGGTGCGGGCGACGCCCCTGCCTATGTCCGCACTCTGCTCGTGTATGGCGGAGAGCACTCCGCAGGAGTTGCCGTCGAACATATACTCGGCCTTGTCGTAGCCGATGCCGTTGATGACATTCCTCACGGTGGTCTGGATATCCACATATGCGTGGTCAGACCGCACTTCACCTCCCACTACGACAAGTCCTGTGCTGCAGAATGTCTCGCAGGCGACTCTTGCGTCGGGGTCCTGGCGGAGGAATTCGTCGAGGACGGCATCCGAGATCTGGTCGGCCACCTTGTCCGGATGGCCTTCCGACACCGATTCGGAAGTAAACAGATAGTTGTTCATACCAAAAAATGATAAATGATACCCTTGTTCTGCGGAGGGCTTCCATATACGAAAAAAACGCCCCCGAAGCGGAGACGCCAACAAAAACACAAAACATTGATATGAAAAGCAACCGCAACAACCGGCGGCTGGTGTCAACATTTTAGCATTTTTTAACGTGGTTGCAAGCAGGCAAATCTCTCCACTTTCCGGGTGCAAATATACGGCGTAAATCAGGAATTGCAAAAAAACTTCCGGACTTTCGATTTAAGCGTTTTAGAATGGTGTTTTGCAGAAATTGAACGGGCTTAAATGTTTTATACTTTTATATTTGCAAGGAATGACATAACTTTGCCGCCACATAATAACAAATACCTCTATGAATTATTCATTAAAGCATCTGTTGCTCGCTGGCATTGCTATGTTGGTGGGCACTTTGGCCTATGCGCAGGTGACTACGTCGTCCCTCGGAGGACGCATCACCGACGAAAAAGGTGAACCGGCAATCGGAGCCGCAGTGGTAGCGGTTCACGAGCCGTCCGGAACTGTTTACGGCGCTGTCGTAAATCAGAGCGGACAGTATACCATCAACGGTATGCGTCCGGGCGGTCCTTACAAGGTGGAAGTGTCTTCAGTAGGATACAACACCGTAGTGTTCAAGGACATCACTCTCCAGCTTGCTGAAAGCTACAGCATCAATGCTTCGTTGAAGGAATCGACCGAATTCCTCGAGGAGGTAGTCGTTATCGGCACAGCCGCTTCCAAGTTCAGCAGCGAGAAGACGGGTGCCGCCACCAACATCAACAATTCCCAGATCACGTCGCTCCCTACCGTGAACAGGAGCATTACCGATGTGACAAGGCTTTCTCCTTACGGTGGCAACGGAATGAGCTTCGCGGGTGCGGACGGCCGTACAGCCAACTTCACCATTGACGGTGCCAATTTCAACAACAACTTCGGTCTCAACGATAAACTCCCTGGAGGAGGCGCTCCTATTTCGATAGATGCCATTGACGAGCTTCAGGTCGTGATCTCTCCTTTTGACGTGCGTCAGACGAACTTCATCGGAGGCGGCGTGAACGCGATCACCAAGTCCGGTACCAACACATTCAAGGGTACGGCATACGTATATCACAAGAATGAAAATCTCCGTGGCGACGCAATCGGCGGCGAACAGATCTCCGGAGCACGCGCAAAGGACAGAGTCACCACTTACGGCTTCACCCTCGGCGGCCCTGTCTTGGAGAACAAGCTCTTCTTCTTCGTCAACTTCGAATATGTGAAGACTCCTACGATCGCCAACAGGTGGAGAGGTTCCGAAGACGGCGTGGCTGATGCCGACAATTATGTTTCCCGCACGAAGCTTTCCGATCTTCAGAAAGTTTCCGAGTTCGTGAAGACCAAGTACGGCTACGACACCGGCTCATGGACAAGTTTCCCTGCAGACGAGAGCAATATGAAGGTCCTCGCCCGCATCGACTGGAACATCAACGAGAAGAATCATCTCGCCGTGAGGTACAACTACACGTTGAACAAAGGCTGGAACGCGCCTAACGGCACTTCCATGGACGGCGGTACAAGGGCTTCGGGCTACCGCACGTCGCAGTATTCGATGTCTTATGCAAACTCGATGTATTCGATTGACAATCTTGTACATTCTGTTTCGCTCGACCTCAACAGCCGCATCAGCGACAATCTCTCCAACCAGTTCCTCGCCACATTCTCCAAGCTTGATGATGTGCGCGGCACCAATTCGGGCGAATTCCCGTTCATCGACATCCTCGACGGAGACGGACAGAACTATATGGC
>CAVECU010000154.1:0-3785 GCA_963614015.1 uncultured Eubacteriales bacterium | reverse complement strand
AGCTATTCATAGAGGCAGAGCCAGACGTCCCACAGCTCTTTTGGAAGTGGCTAAGATCCAGAGTACCGATGCATCCAACCGCATTGAAGGAATCTATACCACTGATGAGCGCCTGAAGGCCATCGTACAGGAGAAAGTCCAGCCGCGTAACCGAAACGAGGAAGAAATCTCCGGCTATCGCGATGTTCTGGCAACCATCCATGAGTCATACGAATACATCGCCCCACGCCCGAATAACATTCTCCAGCTGCATCGTAACCTATATTCCTTCAGCAGCAGTGCAGTAGGTGGCGTGTATAAGAATTCAGATAACATCATTGCCGAGAAGCATGCCGATGGCACGGGAACTGTCCGCTTCCGTCCGGTCCCTGCCTTCTTGACATCTGATGCAATGATGAACCTGTGCACCAAATACAACGATGCCATCGAAGCCGGTACCTATGATCCGCTTCTTCTGATGCCGATGTTCATCTTGGACTTCCTTTGCATCCATCCCTTCAATGACGGGAATGGGCGAATGAGTCGCCTGATGACGTTGCTCCTTCTGTACCGTGCCGGATTCATCGTTGGGAAGTATATCAGTATCGAAATGCTCATTGAGAAGAGCAAGGATTCGTACTATGAAGCGCTGCAGGCAAGTTCAGCTCAGTGGCACGAGAACGGAAACGATTACCTGCCTTTCTTGAAATATATGCTTGGTGTAGTGGTCAAGGCTTATAATGAGTTTGAGGATCGCGTGGAATATATGCACCACCGAAAGATGTCCAAGCCGGATCGCATTAAGGCGCTGATAGAGAGAACACCTGGAAAGATTTCCAAGAAGGATATTGCTGCAGCATGCCCTGATATCAGTGTTACCACCATAGAAAGAACACTGGCCGATCTTGTGGCCAGTGGCTTTATTGAGAAAGTAGGCTCGGGACGTTCGTCCGCTTACGTCAAGAAATAGCCCTAATCAAGAACGCTCCCTGCTGGTACTGGCTCCGGTAGCCGGTGACGGTATCCAGCAGGATGAGCCGTGCGTGTACCTGGTACTGCGAAAGGTTGAAACCCCAGATGTCCCTGAAGCCGGGGATGATGATGTCATCCATCTTCAGAGCATTGCCCAGATCCTGCCCCACCGGGGGCATGGGACCGGATTCCCCTGACCCCTTGAGTCGCTTCGCTCCGAAATTTGACTTTTAGTCTCTTTCAGTTGGCGGGCTGCTGCGTGTCCAGATCCCTGACGGTGTAGCCTTCGGCCCGCAGGAGCGGAATCTGCTTTTCGGCGACACTGTGGCGGAAGCGGTTCCAGTTCTTGTTTTCCGGTGTGCTCCACTGCACCTCGCTGATTGCGAGAAGACGCGGAAGCAGCATATATTCAAGATGTTCCGTGGTCTTTATGAACTCCGTCCACAGATTGGCCTGCACTCCGAGGATATGATGCCGTTTGTCCTGCGGGATGCCGTCCAGCGGCTCGTAGGAGTAGCATTTCTCAAGCGGGAGATAGTGGCCTATGCCGACCGGCTCGCGCATCGGGTCAGAACCTTGACAGTAGTCGAGGTAGCAGTAGTCCACCGGGGTCATAATTGCGTCAAAGCCGTTTTCCGCCGCCCTGATGCCGCCGTCCACGCCTCTCCACGACATCACGGTCGCGCCCGGCGCGAGTTCCCCATCGAGAATCTCGTCCCATCCTATCACTTTCCTGCCCTTGCCGGCAAGCATCTTCTGCACCCTCGCCGTCACATAGTTCTGGAGATAATGCTCCGCCGTCCAGTCCTCGCTGTCCTTCAGGCCGAGTTCCCGGATTTTCGCCTGACAGGCCGGGCATTCACGCCACCTCTCCTTAGGGCACTCGTCCCCTCCGATGTGGATGTATTCTCCGGGGAATATGTCGCAGATTTCGCTGAACACATTGTCCAGAAACTCGAACGAAGACTCTTTTCCGACGCAGAGCACATCCTTCGCGATGTCCCAGACGGTGTAAACCTCATAAGGCCCGCCGGTGCATCCGAGTTCGGGATAGGCGGTGAGAGCCGAGACAAGATGCGCCGGGAGATCTATCTCCGGCACAATCTCGATTCCCTTGCTCCGGGCGTAGCGCACTACATCCCGCAGCTGTTCCTGGGTGTAAAAGCCGCCGTAGCGGATGCCGTCGTTGTGGTTTGCGTCCCAATCGACCATAGTCCCGTTCCTCCACGCCCCGATCTCCGTGAGGCGGGGATATTTCTTGATTTCCACTCTCCAGCCGTGGTCGTCGGTCAGATGCCAGTGGAAGCGGTTGAGCTTGTAGTCGGCCATCAGGTCAAGCAGCTTCTTCACCTCGTCGATGCTGAAGAAATGCCGCGAGCAGTCAAGTTCCAGACCCCTGTAGGCGAATCTCGGACTGTCGTCTATCGTCATACAGGGGATGAAGCGGCCGGAGAGACCGGTCTTTGCGGAGCAGGCCAGACTGCCGGAGGCTGTGTCCGGACAAGCGTAGCCCGCAAGGAGTTGCTTCAGAGTGGAAACCGCGTAGAGCGTGCCCGAAAACGAAGAGGAACTGACGGTCACTCCGTCAGTTCCAATCTCCATCCGGTAGGATTCATCCGCCAGTCCCGGGTCGCGGAGGAAGCGGATCGTCCCGCCGCTCTCCCCGCCGCTCTCCCCGTCGCTCTCCCCGTCGCCGGAGCCGGAGAGAGCATGTCCGAATTCACGGACAAGCTCCCTTTCTTCTTTCGAGAGTCCGGAGCAGCGGACCTTGGCCCCCTTGGCGTCGAACCAGCCGGTCTGACGCTTCACTTCCTTCGGACAGGGCACCACATCCACGCTTTTCCCGTTCACGGCCTTGATGCATTCGGCCTCGTCGGCGCTGTACGGTGTGCCGTCCGGGCGGAGCACATCGTGGAACCACAGTTCAGGCTCGTCGGTCGGGCAAGGCTTGTGCATCGTGTCCCAGTCGAAAATCGTGTTCGTCTTTCCCGAGACGAAGCCCCAGTTTATGGCTCCCACATTCTCGCGGCGGAGCATCGGAAGGATGTCCTGGAAGGTGCTCTTCTGAGTCCTTGCCATGTACTCCGTGCAGACCAGAGGCTTGCCGTAGGCCTTGAGTGTGTCGATCATCGCCTGATGGCTCGCAGGGTCTTCGTAGGTGTGGTAGGTGATGATGTCAGAGTTCTCGATCTGCCAGACGTTCATCTCTCCGAGCCGCGAGTTCCAGACCCCGGCTGTGAGAGGCTGCGAAGGGTTCACCTTGCGCGCCCAGCTGAACACGTCCTTCAGAAGCGGGAAACTGCGCTCCCAATAGCGGTGAGGATCCTGCCCGCCGCCAGGTTCGTTGTAGAGATCCCACGCCCAGATGCGAGGGTCATCCTTGAAAGTGGTGAGAATATCGGTCACATAGGCCTTGAGCGTGCCGACAATTGCGGTCGTGTCGGCGGCGTAGTCGCAGCCGCTGCCGGAAAGTCCGAAATAGAGGCTTCCCGGATCCTTGACCCAGCCTGAATTGTGGCTGCCTTTGACCGGTTCCGGCTGCACTCCGGGAGCATAGCTTTCGCACCAGCAGTCGTCAAGAAATACGAACATCGTCGAGATGCCGTGCTTCGAAGAAGTGTCAAGATAGAGGTTCATCTTGTCCTTGAGTCCTTCCGCATCGGTCTCCCAGAGCACATGGTGCAGAAAGACCCTCATGCAGTTGAATCCCAAGTCCTCCGCCCATCCGAGTTCGCGGTCGATGGCGTTGATGTCGAATGTCCCGTCCTGCCACATCTCAAGCTGGTTTATGGCATAGGCCGGGATGTAGTCACAGCCGGAAATCCAGCCTTTTT
>CAVECU010000153.1:0-3805 GCA_963614015.1 uncultured Eubacteriales bacterium | reverse complement strand
GTCCGGAGCTGTCCGCACCCGGCAAGATGCCGGCGCTGATAAGGTTATAATGCGCTAAATATACAATATTGCTAATGAAGAAAGCATATGTGTTCCCGGGTCAGGGAGCTCAGTTCCCGGGAATGGCCAAAGATGTATACGAGAAAAATCCCAAGGCCAAGGAGATGTTCGAGACCGCCAATGAAATCCTCGGATTCAGGATCACGGACATAATGTTTGACGGTACGGCGGAAGCGCTGAAGGCGACCAAGGTCACTCAGCCCGCCATCTTCCTGCATTCTGCAATACTTACGGCCTGCTATCCCGATTTTCAGCCGGATATGGTGGCCGGACATTCTCTCGGAGAGTTCTCCGCTCTCGCCGCCGCCGGGGCCATCGCATTTGAAGATGCGCTCAAGCTTGTGGCCATAAGGGCGAGGGCTATGCAGAAATGCTGCGAGGTCGCTCCGGGCGCCATGGCTGCGATAATAGGACTCAGCAACGAACAGGTGGAGGAGATCTGCCGGTCCTGCCACGGGGTGGTCGTCCCGGCCAATTACAATTGTGACGGACAGGTGGTCGTCTCCGGTGAGAAAGATTCCGTTGCGGAAGCTTGTGACAAGGCTTCGGCCGCAGGAGCCAGAAGAGCGTTGCCGCTTGCGGTGAGCGGGGCGTTCCATTCACCGCTTATGGAGCCGGCCAGGATAGAGCTGGGCGAGGCCATACAGGCCACGCAGATCAAGGAGCCGATTTGTCCGATCTACCAGAACTTCACCGCTCAGCCGACTCGGGACCCTCATACGATTAAGGAGAATCTGCTTTCTCAGCTTACAGCACCTGTGAAATGGACTCAGTCCATAAAGAATATGCTGGCTGGCGAAGCGGATTATTTTATGGAAATAGGGCCCGGCAATGTGCTGCAGGGGCTTGTCAAGAGGATTGCGGGCTCCATCGTGACTGTCGAGGGGCTGCAGACGATATAGTCATTCCGGTCCGCAGGTGACCGGACAACGACGTCAGATAGTGATCACATAAATATTAACAATTATGGCAAAACAAAAGAAATTCATCACCTGTGACGGTAACTTCGCCGCGTCTCAGATTGCTTATCTTTTCAGTGAGCACGCTGCGATTTACCCGATCACCCCATCTTCCACCATGGCGGAAAACATCGACGAGTGGGCCGCGCATGGTAAGAAGAATCTCTGGGGAGAGACCGTGAAAGTTACCGAGATGCAGAGTGAGGGAGGAGCTGCCGGAGCGGTACACGGTTCTCTTCAGGCCGGTGTCCTCACCACCACATATACGGCATCGCAGGGATTGCTGCTGATGATCCCGAACATGTACAAGATCGCCGGAGAAATGCTTCCGACCGTATTCCACGTCTCTGCACGTGCGCTGGCATCACACGCCCTCTCCATTTTCGGAGACCATCAGGACGTGATGGCATGCCGCCAGACCGGATTCGCGATGCTGGCTTCCGGCTCCGTGCAGGAAGCTCAGGATATGGCCGCCGTGGCACATCTCTCCACGATCAAGTCCAGCATTCCGTTCCTCCATTTCTTTGACGGATTCCGTACTTCGCACGAGATCCAGAAGATTGAGGCCCTGGATGAGGAAGACTTGAGGAATATGGTGAGCACCAAGTCTCTGGAGAAGTTCAGAGCCAAGGCTCTCTCGCCGGAAGATCCTGTCACGAGGGGTACCGCGCAGAACGGAGACGTCTATTTCCAGGCCGTGGAGTCCAGAAACCGGTTCTATGATGCTGTTCCGGACATCGTGGCCCGCTACATGGGAGAAATAGGGGAGGCCACCGGAAGAGTATATCGTCCGTTCGAGTATTATGGCGCTCCGGATGCGGAGAACATCATCGTCGCCATGGGTTCCGTGACGGAGACCATCAAGGAGACCATCGACTATCTCGACAAGCGCGGCAGGAAATACGGAGTGATATCCGTGCATCTCTACAGGCCGTTCTCGGAGAAATATTTCTTCAAAGTGCTGCCTAAGAGCGTCAAGAAGATCGCCGTCCTCGACAGGACCAAGGAGCCGGGTTCTCTCGGAGAGCCTCTCTATCTGGATGTCAAGGCTATGTTCCAGGGCAAGGATGTGGAGCCTGTCATCGTGGGCGGACGCTATGGACTCTCGTCCAAGGATACGTCTCCTGCCCAGATCGTGGCCGTATATGACAACCTTGAGATGGCTGAGCCGAAAAACGGATTCACCATCGGCATTCTGGATGACGTGACGTTCAAGTCGCTTCCTATCAAGAAGGAAGTGTCCATCGTCAAGCCGGGCACGACCGAGTGCAAGTTCTACGGCCTCGGCTCCGATGGCACGGTCGGCGCCAACAAGAACACCATCAAGATCATCGGCAACCATACCGACAAATATTGCCAGGGATATTTCGACTACGATTCCAAGAAATCCGGCGGATATACTTGTTCACATCTGAGATTCGGCGATCTTCCTATCAAGGCTCCGTATCTCGTGTCCACGCCTGACTTCGTGGCTTGCCACGTTCCGTCCTACCTGCACAAGTATGATGTGCTGAAGGGCATCAAGGAAGGCGGCACATTCCTGCTGAACAGCCTCTGGAATGCGGAGGAGACCGTTAAGAGACTGCCTGACTTCGTGAAGGCGACCCTTGCGAAGAAGCACGTCAAGTTCTATATCATCGACGCAACCAAGATCGCATCCGAGATTGGCCTCGGCGGAAGGACCAACACCATCCTCCAGTCGGCATTCTTCAAGATTTCCGGCATCATCCCTTACGAGGATGCGGTGAAATATATGAAGGACGCCATTGTCAAGAGCTATGGCAAGAAAGGCGAGAATGTGGTGAACATGAACTTCGCCGCAGTCGACAGAGGAAGCGAATATGAGGAGGTCGCAGTGCCTGAGGAGTGGGCCGGCATCACCGCCAAGTTCGTCAATCCGAACAAGGACCGCCTCGCACCTGAATTCGTCAAGGACATCGCCGACATCGTCAATTCCCAGGCCGGTGACACTCTCCCTGTAAGCACATTCATGCCTTATGCCGACGGCACTATGCCTTCCGGCACGGCTGCTTACGAGAAGCGCGGCGTGGCAGTGACCGTTCCGGAGTGGAATCCTGAGAGCTGTATCCAGTGCAACACTTGCGCATTTGTGTGCCCTCACGCTGCCATCCGTCCGTTCCTCCTTACTGATGAGGAGGCCGCTGCGGCTCCGTCAGGTCTCAAAACCGCACAGGGCAAGGCTGTGCTCAAGGACTACAAATATGCGATCTCGATTTCCGTCGAGGACTGTACGGGCTGCGGCAACTGCGTGGACGTATGTCTTTCCAAGGACAAGTCCCTCGTCATGGTGTCGGCTCTCGACCAGCAGGGCGAGCAGGCCAACTTCGACTACCTCAATACCAAGGTGGGCTACAAGGACACTGTCGTGGACAAGAATCAGAGCGTGAAGAATTCGCAGTTCTCACAGCCGCTGTTCGAGTTCTCCGGAGCTTGCGCAGGCTGCGGCGAGACTCCGTACATCAAGAACATCACCCAGCTCTTCGGAGACAGGATGATGATCGCCAACGCCACCGGATGTTCATCCATCTACGGCGCATCATTCCCGGCATCCCCATATTGCACCAATGCAAAGGGCCACGGCCCTGCTTGGCAGAACTCCCTGTTCGAGGACAATGCGGAGTTCGGTCTCGGCATGAAGCTCGGTTCCGACCGCGCAAGGGAGACTGTCGCAGAGCAGATGACCGCAGGTCTTGAATGCGACAAGGCTTCGGACGAGATCAAGGCTCTGTTCAGACAGTGGCTTGACAACCGGAACTGCCCTACGG
>CAVECU010000152.1:0-3836 GCA_963614015.1 uncultured Eubacteriales bacterium | reverse complement strand
ATTATATTATGGCGGAGAATCATTATATGACTCAAGAAGGCTTGGATAAGCTGAAGAAGGAGTTGGCCGATTCATTGGCGCAGCGTCCTGTGATTTCTGCGGCCATTGCGGAAGCCAGGGAGAAGGGGGATTTGTCGGAGAATGCCGAATATGATGCGGCCAGGGATGCTCAGGCTCTGCTTGAACTCAAGATAGCCAATCTGAAAAATCTCGTGGCGAATGCCAAGGTGATCGACTCCTCCCGTCTTGGGACGGATAAGGTGCAGATCATGAACAAGGTGCGTGTGCTGAATATGGCGATGGGCAAGGAGATGGAATTCACCATCGTGGGGGAGACGGAAGCCGATTTCGCTCACGGCAAGCTTGCCGCCACGACACCGATAGCCAAGGCTCTGCTCGGACACTCGAAGGATGAGATCGTGGAGGCCAATGTCCCTTCGGGAGTCATGAAGTTCAAGATACTGGATATATCGCTTTAGCATATGGCCACGATTTTCACCAAGATAGCCCATGGGGAGATTCCTTCCTACAAAGTGGCTGAAAATGAGGACTTCTATGCTTTCCTGGATATCAATCCTCTCGTGAAAGGCCATACTCTGGTCATCCCCAAGAACGTGGAGGACGACTATATCTTCCATCTGGACGACAAGACTTATCTGGGGCTTTGCGCCTTTGCCAAAAAGGTGGCTGTGGCTCTCCGTGCGGCTGTCCCTTGCAAGAGGGTAGGAGTATGCGTGCTCGGGATGGAAGTCCCTCACACCCACATACATCTGGTGCCTCTCCAGAAAGAGAGCGACATCGATTTCGGCCGAGAGAAGCTGAAGCTCACGCCGGAAGAGTTCAAGGCTGTCGCAGAAGCCATATCTGCGGAATATGAAAAAATAAGATAGTAAGTATGAGATCCTTTTTTAGCGGCGCTCTGGCTGCGGCGGCCATTTCGGCGGCATTGTCTTCCTGCTCGGATTCCGCGAAGATCAGCGGCACTCTGACAGGCGCTTCTGATGCCGATGTGGTCGTCAAGCTCCTCGACATCAATCATTACGAAGTTCTGGATACGGTGCGGACCGATGCTGCCGGGCGCTATTCCTACAAGGCGGCGGTGAAAAAGGGTCAGCCCGAGTTCATATATCTGTTCTACAAGGATGTCAAGGTGGCTTCGCTTCTGCTCCGGAAAGGGGACAAGGTGAGCGTCGAGTCCGACACGGCCGGGACATTTTCAGTCTCAGGCTCGGACGAGACTCTCAAGCTGATGGAAGTGGAGAAGGCTGAGGCCGAGTATTCGGCGTCCGTGCAGGCGCTTGCTGACAAGCTGGCCAAGGCGGATGCCGGATCCGAAGAGGCTGCGGCCTTGAAGCGGGAGATTACGGCGGAATATATCGCATACTATCGTTCGAGAGTCAAGTATGTCCTTCAGAATACGCATTCAATGACCGCCATCCCTGTTCTGTATCAAGTTGTCGGCGGGGGAATGCCTGTGTTCGGTCAGCCGACTGATGCGATTCATTTCTCCAATGTGGCCGACTCTCTGGCTGCCGTATATCCCGACTCAAGATATGTGAAGGCTCTCAGGCAGGATGCCGACAAGAGGCTTCAGATGCTTGAGCTCTCATCCAGAATAGGCTCCGCCGAATCGACCGGGTTCCTGGATCTGGAGATGCCGGATGTGAACGGCAGAAAGGTGAAACTTAGCGATGTGAAGGCCAAAGTGACGATGCTGTATTTCTGGTCTTCCGCAGTCACAGCCCAGACACTGTTCAATGTGGAGGAGGTTCTCCCGATATACAACGACTTGCACGGCAAGGGATTCGAGATCTACAGCGTCTGCGTGGACACCGACAAGGCGACTTGGGCCGCCGTCGTCAAGAATCAGAAGCTTCCTTGGATCAATGTCTGCGACGGCAACGGCAACGCTTCCCCTGCGCTGTCTCTCTACAATGTCGGCAGTGTCCCTGCGGCATATTTCATAGTTGACGGGGCTCTTGTGGATGCGCCGTCCGTGAAGAACGCCGCTTCGATGAGAAGCTTCGTCAGCGCGAGGTTATAAGAGGCCGGGTCGCAGCATTAGCTGCGGGGGTTAATAGGAGTTTTCCGACGGTCAGTAAAAAGTCCAACGGACTTTTTACTGACCGTCGGAACGAACTGCTTCAGATAGAACGGCTCGAAATAAGCCGTGTCCTCGAATTTTCCTTCGGCGAGCAGCCTCTCCGCAGGACGGAGCATCGAGCAGGCCTTCGGACAAGTCCGGATGAAGTGCGCATTCGGGGACTTGATGACATCGGCGCATTTCTCCGCACCGTCTCCGATGAAAAGCACCGGCCCGGAGTCGAGCAGTGGAGCGAAACTGTCCCCGTCTATGACTTTGGCCTCGGTCTCCGCCACCTGATTCCCATCTGTGTCGAACACCGCCGTATAGACTTCCATCCTTCTGGCATCGATCATGGGCACGATGTGGCGGCATCCTTCCGGAAGCAGCCCCTCGCCGATGGCCTGCCATACGAGAGTGTCCAGAGACCCGACCCCGAGCAGCGGCAGCCCGGCCCCGAAGCACAGGCCTTTGGCCGTGGAGGCGCCCACGCGCAGCCCAGTATATGAGCCCGGGCCGGTGCTCACGCATACTGCATCGCAATCATTGACCTTCAGACCGTATTCGTCCAGCATTTCCTTGATGAAAGGAGCGGTGAGCGATGCGTGCTCCCTGTCCGCATTCTCGCGTGTGGAGATTATTTTCCCGTCCTCCGACAGGGCGGTGGAGCAGAGCCTCGTGGAGGTCTCTATGAGGATGATGTGTGCCATTTGTTTTCCAGATGTTGTCAGCTGTGCAGCAGTTCCTTGAAATACGGGAAGATGCCGCAGGTCATGTTTTTCACCGGCTCGTACATCCGGGACTTCGCCAGGGAGTCCGACGACACGAAGCCGTATTCCGCATTGACGGAGCTGAACAGGATCAGCAGGATGCCGATGACGAGCCCCGTTTTCACTACCGAGAAAGCCGCTCCCAGCAGCTTGTCCAGCCAGCCGAGCGTGATGAACTTGATGCTGGCCTTGATGACTTTGCCCAAGAGACGGAACGCCACCGCGATCAGGATTATCATAAGGATGAACACGATGATGTGCAACATCTTCTCATCGATATGAAGCCGGGGCTGCACAAGAGTGCACACCAGGCCGGAGAAGCGGAATGCCGCCCAGGCTCCGACGACGAGGGACACCAGCGCGACGACCTGTTCCGTAAGCCCTTTGACCGCCCCTCGGACGGCGGCGAGAGCAAGACACAGCGTCAATATGATGTCCAATGCGCACATGGCGTTTTTGCTAAACTTGTGATAAATGATTATATTTGCGGTCTGTATTGTATGCGGCGGCAAGGCGCTGCCGGCGGCCGCAAAATTAGACAAAAAATATGACATTTAAAGAATATAAGGGGCTGAATCTCGTGGCTGTCGGCAATGAGGTGCTTGACAGATGGAAGGCTCGCCATGCGTTTGAAAAATCGTTGGAGGTAAGGCAGGACGCTCCCGAATTCATATTCTTTGAAGGACCGCCTTCGGCCAACGGAATGCCGGGGATCCATCACGTCATGGCACGCTCCATCAAGGACGCCATCTGCCGTTACAAGACGCAGACCGGCTACAAGGTGAGCCGCCGCGCCGGATGGGACACCCACGGCCTGCCTGTGGAGATAGGGGTGGAGAAGAAGCTCGGCATCCGCAAGGAGGATATCGGCAGCAAGATCTCCGTGGAGGAATACAACGACACCTGCCGCAAGGAGGTGATGAAATATACCCGCGAGTGGGTGAATATGACCGAGCGCATAGGCTACTGGGTCGATATGGACG
>CAVECU010000151.1:0-3845 GCA_963614015.1 uncultured Eubacteriales bacterium | reverse complement strand
CCGGAGGCTTTGTCAGTGATGTGTCCGCTCACGGTGACTTTCGCCCGCTGGCTCTGCGCCCGAAGGCTTCCGGTGAAGGACAGCGCCAGCATCAGCGGAATGGCGACCGCAATCAGTCTATCTAAATATCTCATGTTCATAACAGTCAGGTCTTATATTTGAGGGTTCTCGGCTATAGCTCGGCCTCAATGTCACCGAGAAGCAGTTCGTCTGCGGGAAGCCATTTTACTGAATGTAAGGATTCTTTGTCCAACCAGGACGCCGCCTCGTGTTCGTTCAGATGAAGGGCTTCCGAAGTGAGCTCACACCGGAAGCAGCACATCGTCAGGTGAAAATCGGGATAATCCCATTCAACGGTACGTATCAGATTTCCCACGGTGATTTCCGCATCAAGCTCCTCTTTGATCTCCCGCACAAGAGCCTGCTGAGGGCTTTCTCCCGATTCTATTTTCCCGCCCGGAAATTCCCACCAGTCCTTCCAGTCGCCATAGCCTCTCTGGGTGGCGAAAACCTTTCCGCCCCTTATGATGACTGCGGCGGACACAAAAACATTCTTCATGGCAAATTAATTTTCCGACAGCTCCTTCAGCCCGATCACGTCTCTTAGATATTGGTATGTACTGTCATATAGCTCCGGGTTCCTTGTAATGTCATTCGGATCTCCTTCGGGGACGCAGATGACCATCCCCTGCCTCGCCCGTGTCAATAAGACTCTGTACGCGTTTTTCTGGTACAGCCTCAATGTCGGGTCATTAATGTTGCGCCAACACTGGACGGACTCGTTGTCATCATCCTTCTTGCTGCCGATTTTGTGATACGCCCATTGGCCGTCCTTGTACTGGAAATCAGCATCCCAGACGAGGCAGGTCCAATCCAGTTCGAGGCCTTGTACATCAAACTCAGACACGGCATCCTCAAGAAACAGGGAAGATCGGATATCATCCGGACCATTAAGGAAATATGCAGTGACAGAAGGCTTTACCCTGACGTCAATCGCAAGTGGCTTCAATCGGCTGGCCTTTGAAGAAACAAGCAGGCCATACCTGTCAGAACTGCCTTTCGCCCATTCTCGGAGCTTTCTTTTTGCCGCATTCAGATCTCTCGTGACAAGGATCGGATAATCATTGAGGGACTGTAATTCATATCTGGCCGCCTCGGGTTCAATATCGAGGAGGCTCTTGACAAATGAAGCAAGCCTTTCAGCCTTGAAAGAGCGCCTGCTGACCGCGAGATGAAGCTCGGAGCATCTATGAACATTGCAATGATGCGCTTCGAGCTCGGAAAGAGCTTCACCGGCCATATACTCGCTGTCGTAGAGTTTATCGCTGATGTAGATATGCCAATCCGGATAGCTGCGGTTCAATGCCTGGATCCATTCGTCAATGCCGGCTTCGTCGTGATTGATTTCCTGTCCTCCGCCCACAAGGCATACGACCACTCCCCAGTCCGGATGCCTGTCAAGACAAGAAATGAGGAACTCCGGTTCCGACATCGGGAAATCAGTCCAGTTATGCTTGTCCTTCATAAATCCGGCAAGCCCTTTTTTAGTCCATGCACGCTGAGCCTCGTCAAATATGGCCACGTGGTCTATCGGAATGAAATTGCTTGTACTGGAGCGGCGGTGCTCTACATCTTCCACTATTCTGCCGTCTTTCTCGACAGTATTTTCCAGGCAGGCTCTCCTGTATCTGTGAACCATCTGTATTATGGCCTGGACTTCTGATGAGGCGGCCTTCTTCGTTTTGGCTTTGTCAACGGCCCTGATTGCGGCGGCCTCGTCTGTCTTGCTCAAGGAGGCCCTCCTGATTTCCGAAATCTTCCTTTCCCGCTCCGCCTTGGACTGCGCCACCATATCCCTCGCCAGAGCCTCGCACAACACTTCCACAAGCGGGCCGTTTCCGGAAAGATACACCGCCCTGTCCCCCTCGTCTTTGATGTGTTCCGCCGCGATATCCATTCCGACAAGAGTCTTGCCGGCCCCCGGGACGCCTGTTACAAAGCAGATGGATTTACGCCTGTTGGCCTTGGCCGAGGTTATTATATCATTGACCGCATCGCAGGTTTTGAAAAAATCATTGTCTTCGGAGCCGCGACGGGCTATATCTTTGACCGTATGGTTCTTATACATATGAGTGACGGCCTCGATTATGGTCGGAGTCGGCTCATATCTGCTGTTCAGCCAATCTTCGTCCGAGGAATGTACGGATTGCGGAATCGAGGAGAAACAAAACTCGATTGCGTCAGGAAGCGTTTCCGTGTTGCAAAACAATGGAGCATAGATATGGTCGCGGAACTCCTCCAGCTCAAATTTGCGTGCACCAGCATCAGTGATGACAAGGATCGGAACGATGTATCTGTGCTCGCTCTCTTTGTGGAAGTTTTTCAGATCAAGCGCATAATCGAATACCTGAATGGCATCGGCGCTCTGGAAGGTGTCCTTGAATGCCTTGTATTCAAGGATGAAAATGATCCCTTCTATAAGCAGGATGACATCTATGCGGCGCCCCAGTCGCGGGATTGTATATTCAAACACGATCGACCCCTTGCCCGAGTATTTGCCGAGCATCGGCCGCAGGTCCTGAAGTTCACGATCCCAGGCGCGCCCTTGCGTACTGAACAGGGAAGAGAACTCCCTCGAGCCTCTTTCCAATTCTGCCAGTATTTCGTTATCTGTCGTTTGCAGAAAATGAGATATGGTATCTGCAAAATAGTAGCGCTTCATGCTGTTATCGTGTACTCCCCTGCTTGCAAGCAAATATTGCAGGCAAATATAAAAAAGAATTCTCACCCCGCATACGAGACAACGACTATGAATATATCCCGTTCGGGTCATAAGTGACGGGGGAATATTCACTATGAGAATTTCGGGAGAAACTTCACTTTTTGCGGATTTATTATTTTCGTTTCTCCTTCAGTTCCACCTCTCTTGATGAATGCTCAGGCATCTATCTTTCAATATTTGATTCTGAAGTAGTCAAGAAGTTTCTTGTAGTAATCTTGAGCTGTAAGGCAGGTGTCTCTCAAATAGCCGGGTATTGTTTTCCATTCGTGCAGACCACGGTAATAGAACATTTTCAGCTCGTCAGTAATGATGAACGGAACAATGTCGTGATTCAGACATTCCTTGAACATTATCAGACGTCCGACTCTGCCGTTGCCGTCCTGAAAGGGGTGTATTAACTCAAAACGCTGATGAAAGTCAAGTATATCCTCAAAACCAATCTTTTTTTCGCCTCTATACTCTTTCAACAACGCACGAAGTTCAATCCCTACTTTCTGCGGAGAAGCAGTCTCCATTCCTCCGACTTCATTAGGCAGCCGTTTATACTCACCGACCGCAAACCAGGATTTCGAGGCATCCGATGTTCCGCTCTTCAATAAACCATGAAGCTGTTTTATCATACTTTCAGACAGCGGCTCTTTTGCGTGGTCAATTATGAAGTCGATGCAACGGAAATGATTGGTGGTTTCAATGATGTCATCCACTTTCACAGCAGCATCAGTGATGCCTATCGTATTGGTTTCAAATATATATCGGGTCTGTTCCTCTGTCAATCGGCTACCTTCGATGTGGTTTGAATTATAGGTCAATTCAATCTGTGTGCGGTGATATATTCCACCCTTGATTCCGGAATCTTTTTGTTCTCGCAGTGTTTTCAAAAGTGGCGATATTCTGATTTTGGCATTCTTGCGCTGAGGAAGCGGCGCATCAGCGGGTACATTCCAAGTTTTGCCGACAAGCTGCGCTCCGGCAATTTTCCCTTGGACGCAATAGTTTCTTACTGTGCGTTCAGCGACCCCGTGCGCTGCCGCATATTCTTTTGTAGAAATGTAATCCATATCTC
>CAVECU010000150.1:0-3859 GCA_963614015.1 uncultured Eubacteriales bacterium | reverse complement strand
GCTGAAGGGCTCGACGGCCGAGGACAGCGGATATTCGTCCAAGTTCTGCGCTTCGGAGAACTATCAGTATATCGTCACTGTAAATGGCGCCGGGTCCGAGTCCGGAGTATTCTCTGTGGATTTCTTCAAGGATGGAGCCTTGATAGGCAACACGGAAGACAGGCGGGAGGAGCAGTAGGTGCAGACCTGATGTCTGCCAAAATGTCATTGCGGCGATATTGGAACACAATTTGACTTTCGTGGGAGCGGTGGCCCGGATGATTCCGGCATCGCTCTCTTTTTGTGTTTATAGGGGACGCAATATGTTGAGTATGAAACATTAAAGCAAAATATTATGGCAGAATTGAAAGGTAAGATAGGAGTCACTACGGAGAATATATTCCCGGTGATCAAGCAGTTCCTGTATTCGGATCATGAGATTTTCCTGCGTGAGATCGTGGCTAATGCGGTCGATGCGACCGGGAAGATGAAGGCGTTGGCATCGTCCGGCGAGTTCAAGGGCGAGCTCGGCGACCTGTCCGTCCGCATCGAACTGGATGAAAGCAATAAAGTGCTCAAGATTACGGACCGGGGCATCGGTATGACCGGAGAGGAAGTGGAGAAATATATCAACCAGATAGCCTTCTCATCGGCCGGAGAATTCCTCGAGAAATACAAGGACCAGATAGGCGGGATAATCGGGCACTTCGGGCTCGGTTTCTATTCGGCCTTCATGGTGTCGAAGAAAGTCACCATCGACACTCTCTCCTGGAAGGCAGGCAGCAAGGCTGTCGCGTGGTCTTGCGACGGCAGCCCGGAGTATGAGATGACGGAGTCAGGCAAGACGGACCGGGGTACGGTGATAACTCTGTATCTTGATGACGAATCCTCCGAGTATGCCGCAAAAGGCAGAATCGAAGGGCTCCTGAACAAATATTGCAAGTTCATGCCGGTCCCTGTCATCTTCGGCAAGGAGCAGGAGTGGAAGGACGGGAAATATGTGGATACGGACAAGGACCACATCATCAATACCGTCGAACCTCTGTGGACACGCAAGCCTGCGGACCTTGGGGACGAGGATTACAGGGATTTCTACAGGGCGTTGTATCCGACATACGAGGAGCCTCTGTTCCATATACATCTGAACGTGGATTATCCGTTCCATCTGACAGGTATCCTGTATTTCCCGAAGATAAAGGAGCGGATGGCCATCGAGAAGAACAAGATCCAGCTCTACTGCAACCAGATGTTCGTCACCGACCACGTGGACAATATCGTGCCGGACTTCATGACGCTGCTTCACGGAGTCATCGACTCTCCGGACATCCCGCTGAACGTGTCGAGAAGCTATCTCCAGAGCGATGCCAATGTGAAGAAGATCTCGGGATATATCACCCGCAAAGTCGCTGACCGTCTGGAGGAGATCTTCACGACCGACCGTAAGTCCCTGGAGGAGAAATGGGACAATCTGAAGCTGTTCATCGAATACGGGATGCTCTCAGACGAAAAGTTCTGCGAAAGGGCTGTGAAGTTCGCCCTGCTTAAGAATACGGATGGCAAATATTTCAGCTTCGATGAGTACCGCAAGGCCATCGAGGGCGGGCAGACGGACAAGGACAAGAAAGTCGTATATCTGTATGCAACTGATGCCGAGGCTCAGTATCAGTTCATAGAAGCGGCAAGGAACAAGGGCTACGATGTCCTGCTGATGGATTGCGAGCTGGATTCGCACTATGTCAATCTGCTTGAGCGCAAGATTTCCGACTGTCGGTTCTGCCGTGTCGATTCGGATGCGATAGGCAATCTTATCCCCAAAGAGGACAGGAAACGGCCCGAGATGGATGACTCGTCCAAGGATGATCTCCAGGACCTGTTCAAGGCGGTGCTGCCGAAGGAATATGAATATTATGTCCAGGCGGACAATCTGGGAGAGAATGCCGCTCCTATCCTCATCACGCAGAATGAGTTCATGCGCCGTTACCGTGAGATGAGCGCGATGGGCGGCGGAATGAATTTCTATGGTGAGATGCCTGCGTCCTACAATATCACGGTCAATATGGAGAATCCGGTGATGGCCGGTGTGCTTGAGGCGGAGAAGGCTGCGGTGAAGCCGATGGAGGAAGTGCCCGATGCGGACCCCGAGATAGTGAAAGCCGGAGAGGCGAAGGATGCCACGCAGGAGCAGAAGGATGCGGCAAAGCAGGCGAAGGACGCCGCAAGGCAGGCTAAAGATGCTGCAAGGTCTGTGCACAGAGCAGACATTGAGGCGTTTGCCTCCGGAAGCGAGATTCTCAAGCAGCTGGTGGACCTTGCGCTTCTGTCCAACGGTCTTCTGAAAGGCAAGGCGCTGAGCGATTTCATCGCCCGCAGCCAGAAGGTTGTAGCGGACGCCTACTTGAAGTAGAGACGGAGGGTCCCGACAAGCTGGGACCTTGCAAAAAGGATTGAGGGTGAGCGAAAATTCGCTCACCCTCAATCCTTTTATCGTGTGTGCGCCGGAGATTATTCCGCAGCGACAACTTCAAACTTGAAAGCACCCTTGACACTCTTGTAGCACTTGACTTCAGCGTCGAATGTGCCGAGCGCCTTGACTTCAGGAGAAGTGATGGTGATGTCTTTCTTGTCCACCTCGATGCCGGCTGCGACAAGCGCGTCAGCAAGCTGTGCGGTGGTGACTGAACCGTAGATCTTGCCGTTCTCGCTGACCTTTGCAGACACCTTCACGAGCACTGACTCGATCTTGGCCGCAAGAGCCTGGGCATCGGCGATGAGCTTGGCCTCCTTGTGAGCTCTCTGGCGGATCGTCTCCTCGTGCTGCTTCTTCGCGGAAGCGGTGGCGAGAATGGCATATCCCTGAGGGATAAGATAGTTGATGGCATAACCGGCCTTGACGGTCGCGATATCATCTGCGTGGCCTACATTGGCCACATCTTTCTTCAAAATGATTTCCATAGTCCTGTCTCCTGATTATTTAAGAAGGTCCGTAACATACGGGAGAAGAGCGAGTGAACGTGCTCTCTTGACCGCCTGAGCAACTTTTCTCTGGAATTTCAGGGAAGTACCGGTGATGCGGCGGGGCAGAATCTTGCCCTGCTCGTTCAGGAACTTCTTGAGGAACTCAGGATCCTTGTAATCGACATATTTGATGCCGGCTCTCTTGAAACGGCAATATTTCTTCTTCCTTACCTCTACCGTAGGAGGGTTCAGATAACGTATCTCGCTATTCTGCTGTGCATTGTTTGTCTGTGCCATAGTCTTTCCTCCTTAATTATTTGCTTTCCTCCTCGGTCTTGGCCTCTTCAGCGGCGCTCTGGGCGGAAGCCTGTGCGGCGGCAGCCTTTGCCTGCTTGTTGGCTCTTCTCTTCTCGGCGTATGCCGCAGCATCCTTGTCAAGAGCTACGGTGAGGAACCTGATGATCCTCTCATCGCGGTGATACTGAATCTCCAGAGAGCTGATAAGCTCAGGATTGGCCTTGAACTCAATCAGATGATAAAAACCTGATGTCTTGTGCTGGATAGGGTAGGCGAGCTGCTTGAGCCCCCAGTCCTCTTCGTACACGATCTCGCCGCCGTTGCCGGTGATGAAATCGACGTACTTGGCAACCGCTTCCTTCATCTGGGCCTCAGACAAAACGGGAGTTGCAATGAAAACGGTCTCGTACTGTTTCATACTTTTCGTTGTAAATGTTGATAAATAAACTACTTATGTGAGATTTCCCACAAAAGGACTGCAAATATAGTTATTATTTGCGGAATAATTGTTATTTTTATGAAATAAATGGAATCCTATGAAAGGTATAGTCCTTGCCGGGGGGAGCGGAACCCGGCTCTATCCCATCACCCGGGGCGTGAGCAAGCAGCTGCTGCCGATATATGACAA
>CAVECU010000149.1:0-3874 GCA_963614015.1 uncultured Eubacteriales bacterium | reverse complement strand
CTCCTTGTCGGGGCCGGAGGGGCGGGGTCGGAGCGTGATCTGGCACAGAGTAAGCCTACGGACTATGAACTCAACAAAGACTCGTATCGCGCTTCCATGAAGGCATATTCCCTCTCCGAGGCCGATGCCGCAAGCCCGGATGCCAATCCTCTGGATGTCGTAGTCATGACAGATTCGCATGTCCCGGTCATTTACGCCGATGGCTATAACAGCGATTTCCAGGGGCAGAAATGCATGCGCCTGACCAAAATCATCATTGACAGCAGCAATGAAAGGGAATGTGAAGAGGTGGCGTCGCAGATCAACAATTCCATAATGGGGCCGTACAATATCCGCGAGGCCTGGATCAGCGACAAGGTCAATGCGGCGAAGTTCATCCGTACAATATGTTCCGTAATGCGGGGCGGCTGGATACCGCACACTGACATATACGTTCCGTCATACAGTTTCCTTTTCCACTCCCTGCGCGCGACGGTCTTCATTCCGGAGGCCGCAGCGGCCGATGTGAGGAGCATGATCGGCCGTCAGACGTGGAGCTATGCCACATTGTTCTCGCTGAAGACATATTCAGGTGACGTGTATTCCGCCCAGAAGGCCGGAGCCTCAGCCGCGAAGCCGTTCTGTGCGGAGCATGATTTCTCCGCCAAGGTATGCGCCGCGGACAAAGTCGTCAGGTACAGCACGTGCAGGAACTGGAACGAATACTATTATTCGTGCAAATACTGCGGACAGAGCGAACACAATGCGGATCACACCTTCACTGAGCCGCACTCGAAGTACGATGTGATGGTGGATCAGTATGACATGCCGCTTGCGGACGATCAGGCCTATGTCGGCATCAATGCCGCGGGACAGCACGTCTGGTGGTACAGCTGCATCTGGTGCGGACGTTCCAAGGGGTATGACGACAAGCACATAACCAAGGCCCAGTGGCAGGCCACCGGTTCCGGGGCCGGCTATGAATACTACAGGAAGAGCATGGCTGACGCTGCGGAGAAGTACGAGGAAGAGGCCCTGCTCAAGACTACGGCTCCTGTGGGGATGTTCATCCTCGGGAAGAAATCCGACGCCAGGATGAGTCCTGCATTCCAGAGCAGCGTGAACTACGCCCTCAATGACAATCTTCTGGATGACGGCGTTCTGGGCAAGGACTATACCGTCACTCTCAACCATCGCCAGTTGAGGTCTCTGGCGGGGAGTCTTGTGAAGGAGCTGACAGGGAAGGAGGTCCCGGCGTCCGTCATAGGACTTGGCCGTGCCCTCGGAAAGCCTGCTTCCGATGACGCTCCTGTCACCCGTCAGGAAGCGGCGTCCGTGATGTACACGGCTCTCAGATATATAGAGTCCGTAGGGCTTTATTCATACACCGAATTCACGCCGGGACTTGACAAATACTCTGACCGGAGCGGCATAGCCCCTTGGGCGCAGGAGGCGATGGCGTTCATGGAGGCGCTGGGGCTTGTGAAAGGAACGTCCGCCACGACCATATCTCCGGACAAAGTCTGTACGATAGAGGAGGCGATAGATCTGACGCAGAAATGCACTCACGCCCACCAGATGGGCTGGTATCAGGCGAGATCGTGGGGAGAGGGGAAGGGACGTTCCTATGACGGACAGGTACACCTCACTCCGTCCACGATAAGCACGCATCATACCATTTCCCCCGGCGAAAGAGTGTGGGTTACGGGACCTCGTCTCGGCACGATGGCCGAGTATCTGCCTGTCATTGACTCTTACACAGGCCAGCCCATGTACGTCAAGGCGGAGTGGTTCCGCCCGGTAAGGAAGAAAGTCTTTGCGTCCAAGCGCACGATCTGCGGTCCTGTAATCTTTAAGGACCAGTTTTAAGAAAAACAAGGTTTCTCTTAAAACTGATCTTGATATTATCCCCCGCAGCTGAGGCTGCGACCCGGAGCGACCAGGGGGGATGACAGAAGCGGAGGCTGAGAATCGCTCTTCAGCCTCCGCTTGTTGTTGCATGTCAGTCGGATATCCCTACAGAGCGAGATTATATGCCACGCCGACATTCAGCCAGTGGATGTGGGCTTTCGCTCCGTCGACCTTGCTGATATTGAACAGCCCCCAGTCATAGCCTATGCGGAACACGAGCTTCCTGCTGAGCTCCACTCCGGCGCCGATTCCGAGCTTGATGTCAAACCTGTTGAGGACCCCATCGTCACCGTAGAGGTCGAACGCCACGCTTCCGACCTTGTCATTTGCGGCGATCCCGTAGGACAGCATCGGACCCGCATAGCAGAAAATTCCGAAGTTGTCGTTGACATAGGTCTTGCATTTGCCCCTTACAGGCAAGTTCAGCAGATGGATGTTCTCAGTGGTGTCTCCGCTCTTGTCTCCGAGATATGAATAGAAAAGCTGCCCTTCGAGATAGAAGTTTTCAATATTTCTGACGGGCATCTCGTAGCCTGCGCCGAGATAGAAACCGTTGCCGTTCGAGGTGGATGTGACATCGGAGGCTGATGCTCTGTAGGCCGGACACAGATATCCGGCGGTGATGCTCCAAGGACCCTGCGCGGATGCGCCGGCCGAAATCAGAAGCGCCGCAGCTGCGGCGGCAATCTTAAGTGAAATTTTCATAACAGTTTATAAGTTTGAATGATAGCCCTGCCTCTGGTGCCCGGCACCCGGGGCGGTGCGAGGCAAAGATGGCTATTATTTTGATGATTGCCAAATGTCCGGGAGGGAAGCGCGGCGCTCCGGCCCGGCGCCGGGAAATGCCCCGTCGGTCCTTTTTCCTTCGGCACTGTTGGAAATGCGGAATTAATTGCCGACATTGCAAATGATGATTGAATGTGGATGATTGAAAATTCCGATGAAGTGGCTTAAAAGTTCATCGGAGTGGCTAATAAGTCCCGTCAGGGACCGCACCGGATAGGTGCGAGATACCCCTAATAGGGGTCGCAGCCTCAGCTGCGGGGGTTAATGGGCCATCAGATGATTAAAAAGTACATCGGACTTTGTAATCATCCGCGTTCGAAAATTATGTTTTATGTCTATATCAAAACGAACTTACCCGGGGGGGGTGTTGTTGCTCCTCCTGTGCTGGGGCTGGGTGTCCATGGTGACCGCAGCCGCCCAGAATCCCGGGTCAGCCGGCTCTGTCACTCTGACGGGCATCGTCGCTGACCAGTCCGGAGAACCTTTGCCCGGCGCGTCTGTCATGGTGAAGGGTACTTCCAACGGAGTCTCCACGGATGCGGACGGAAAATTCTCCATCCGTTTCTCATCGGCGCAAGGCACCGTCCTCGTATTCTCGTTTGTGGGTATGAAGACCAGGGAGATCCCCGGAGCTTCACTGAAGGACGGCTGCAGGATTGTCCTGGAAGACGATGCCAACAGCCTTGACAATGTCGTTGTCACCGGCTATGCCAACATCCGCAAGGAAAGCTTCACCGGCACGTCCACGACGGTCGGAAGGGAAGACCTGATGAAGGTCTCCACCACCAACCTGATGAAGGCGCTCAGCGCATTCGACCCGTCATTCAAGATGATAGCGGACAACGCCCAGGGCTCCAACCCCAACAACATGTCCGAGTATTACATCCGAGGCCGGTCCGGAGTGTCCGAAGTGAAGGAGCTGGACAAGGCGACGGGGGATGTGAGCGAATTCGCCCTGAAGAACAATCCGAGCGCGCCGATATTCATACTTGACGGATTTGAAGTCGATCAGGCAACCATTTATGACCTGGATATGAACAGAGTCCAGAGCGTGACGACCCTCAAGGATGCGGCGGCCACTGCCGTCTATGGATCGAGGGCAGCGAACGGAGTGATAGTCATCGAGACCGTGGCTCCGGCTCCGGGACAGGTGCACCTCACCTACACGAACACCACCTCGATCGACACTCCGGATCTC
>CAVECU010000148.1:812-3885 GCA_963614015.1 uncultured Eubacteriales bacterium | reverse complement strand
CGGCGGCACACAGCGAAGAAAGCATCAGCGCCGCGGTCACGGGAAAAAGCTTGAAAAGGTTCATGTTCAAAAACGGATTCATAATCCTTAAAGATACTTCTTGCCGTGCAGAAATCCAATCCGCTTCCTTATATTTGTCCCGAGTAAGAGATTTTGCAGCAGTAATGCGCGATCGGCCGAGGTGGTTAAGGGCCCTTTAAGAGGGTGAACAGAAATAGTATCTGATAGCGAAAAGTATATGAAAGTAGCGGTTGTGGGTGTCACCGGACTGGTTGGCACGAGAATAATGGAAGTGCTGGAGGAAAGGCATTTCCCGGTAACGGAATTTCTCCCCGTGGCCTCGGAGCGGTCGGTGGGCAGGAAGGTGACTTTCTCCGGAAAGGAATATTCTGTCATCGGGGCTGACGAAGCGATTGCCGCAGGCCCCTCTCTTGCGATATTCTCCGCCGGCGGAGGCCCTTCCGGAGAGCTTGCTCCCCGGTTCGCGGCCGCAGGGTGCCGTGTCGTGGACAATTCGTCCCGCTGGAGAATGGATCCGGACAAGAAACTCGTTGTCCCTGAGATTAATGCCGATGTCCTTACAGAAGAAGACCATATAATCGCCAACCCGAACTGCTCCACTATCCAGATGCTGCTGCCGATAGCGCCGCTTCATCGCAGATACAGGATCAGAAGAATAGTGGTATCTACATATCAGAGTGTCACCGGCGCGGGTAACAAAGCTGTGGCACAGATGGAAGCCGAGAGAAGCGGCGGGAAGTGGGGCGAATATCCGGCGAAATTCCACTATCCGATAGACCTCAATATCATCCCGCATATCGACGATTTTCTGGACAACGGCTATACCAAGGAGGAGATGAAGATGGTCAACGAGACGCACAAAATATTGGGGGACAATTCTATCGGGGTTTCCGCCACGACTGTGCGCGTGCCTGTTGAGGGCGGACATTCGGAATCTGTCAATCTGGAGTTTGAAGAGGATTTCGATCTGGCGGATGTGCGCCGGATATGGGAAGAGACTCCCGGAGTCACGGTGCAGGATGACCCTTCGGCAAATGTCTATCCTATGCCGCTGTATGCATTGGGTCACGATGATGTGTTCGTCGGCCGTCTGCGCCGGGACTTCTCCGTGCGGAGCGGTCTCAACTTCTGGTGCGTGTCGGACAATATCCGCAAGGGAGCGGCCACTAATGCTGTCCAGATAGCGGAAGTGCTGATGCAGAAAGGTTTCCTGCATCGATAGGGACTGTCTGCACGTTACCGATGGAGCGGATGAGGATGAAATTGACCATCCCGTTCTCCGCTTTCTTGTCTTTCGTCATAGCATCGGCAAGGCTCTGAAGAGGGAACGGGCAGTCCGCAGGCAGTCCGCAGGCAAGAAAGTCATTCCTTATGGCAGGTGCGAGCGCCTGTTCCGGGCAAGTGCCGAAGTGTCTGTCCGACAGGGAGGCTGCCATCACGATGCCTATGGCCACAGCCTCGCCGTGGGTAATGTCGCGGCCCTGCACTCTCGCTTCGTGCTCGATGGCGTGGGCGAAAGTATGTCCGAGATTGAGCTTGCGTCTCTCGCCGGCCTCGAATGCGTCCCTTTCCACTATTCCCGACTTGATGGCGGCGGCGGCTCCTGCGAGCGACATTATTTCAGAAAGGCTGGCGCGGACGGCATCCGCCTTGTCCGGGCTTCCGGCTATTTCGGAGAACAGCTTGACGGCCTTGCGGTAGTTGTCTCCTGAGTTGTCGATGATGAATGTCTTGAGCATCTCGGCGGCTCCTGAAAGCAGTTCTCTGTAAGGCAATGTCCCGAGCGGCTCCGGGCAGATCCACGTGAACTCCGGCTGCCTGATGACTCCGAGCATATTCTTGTAATCCCCGAGGTTCACTCCTGTCTTTCCTCCGATGGCGGCGTCGGTCTGCGCGAGCAGTGTCGTGGGGATGTAGGCTGTACGTATGCCCCTTTTGTAGATTGCCGCCGCGAATCCCGCCATGTCTGTGGTTATGCCGCCGCCGACGGCAAGAAGCAGCGCTCCCCTGTCCGCTCCGCAGCGGAGAAGCCACGAGCAGATATGCAGGACGGTATCCATCGTCTTGGTCTGTTCCGTAGCTTCCAGGAGCAGGATTCCGTCTTCGCCGGGCCGCGTTCCGGGCAGTTCCGCCGCAATGCGGCCGGCATACTCCGCCGCATTGGCATCGGCTACGATGAAGATCTCCCCGAAGTCTTTCAGCAGGCCGGCGGCCTCGGCGACTGTGCGGCCGGTATGGATTTTACAGATTGGCATAGATGCTTGATGATAATGACAGACAGATGACTCCGGAGAAGGCATTTTCTGAAAATTTGATATTTCGGCAAATTGTCCTAACTTTGCCCCTCCAATGCCCGAATGGCGGAATTGGTAGACGCGTTGGACTCAAAATCCAATGTCCTTTAAAAGACGTGCCGGTTCGAGCCCGGCTTTGGGCACAAGAGTGGAGATTGGGAGAGATTCCGATCTCCACTCTGTCTTTCGTGGGGAGGCCTCTATACTTTCAGGAAGCAGTTCTTCTTGTAGAGGAAATAGAGGAAGAGCCAGCAGACGGTGAAGTAGCCTATGTTCGCCACGAGCTGAGCGCAGCTCTCCGGCACGATCCCCGCAAGTCCCCCGAAGAAGAAGTCGGCCGCGTGACCGAAGCCTATGATGCTCTGGGCCATATAGATGGTGATGGAATTCATTCCCACGACCTGGAAGAACACGACGCCGCGTCTCCAGCCTTTCACGTCGATCAGATAGTAGAATATGGCGAACAGGCCTACGGACCAGGCGGCTGTAGCCAGGACGAACGTGCTTGTCCACAAGCTCTTGATGATCGGGCACCACACCGACCAGATGAGAGTCGCGATTGTGAGGACTGCGGCGGCGGCAAGCATCTTCAGCGTCTTGCGCTCTCCGGAGTCGGAGGATTCCTTCACATATCGGCCGGTGAACATCCCGAGCAGGGCTGTCACCACCGCAGGGATTGTCCCGGCGAGGCCTTCCGGGTCATAGAGACCCTGCCTGTATATATGATTCGGCATCAGGAGCCTGTCTATGTAGGAGGC
>CAVECU010000148.1:0-802 GCA_963614015.1 uncultured Eubacteriales bacterium | reverse complement strand
GGCGACAGCCCATTGGGTCCGCTTGCCTGTGAACGTGTACAGAAGAGCGGCAAGAGCCCATGCCAGACCGATTCGCCCGAGGACGCTCGGAATCCTGAGCGTGGAGAAATGGAACTGGAAAAATCCCTGATAGACAAGTCCGAGGAAGAACAGTGTCAGGCCCCTGCGCAGGATGTCCAGAGTGATGTCTGCATTGGACAGTCCTCTGCCTCGCTTCTTCGCCAGGGAGAACGGGAAAGTCATCCCCGAGATGAAAAGGAACAGGGCGAAGATTGTGTCGTGATGTCTGAGGCCCTCCCAGCTCACGTGTGACATCTGCGTTGCAAGCCAGCAGTCTCCGCCTCCCGGGAAAGCGGCGCAGAGGCTGGCTATGATGCCTGCCAGGCCCATGATGAACATCATGTCGAAGCCCCTGATGGCGTCTATGGACAGAAGTCTTCCGTTGTTCGGTGTTGTCATATCATAGTGTTTTAGAAGCTGTTTTGAAATGGTTGGCGTGTCAGCCGTTTCCGGTCGCACTGCGGACAAAGATAATCATAAAAAAGCTCTCTTCGGGAAGGAGGAGAAATTTTTGGATAATCGATATTTTTATATATGTTTGCAAAGATGGGGATGACCGCAAAGTCCTGAAGCGGCTGAATATGGCCGGTGCGTGAAGGAGGAAGCCTCGGCGGATGTCATCCTCCGCATATAGAACGAATTAACAAATAAAACATGGAACAAGGCAAATCCACTATTCCAGTCCGTGGGGGGGGGGAAGACTCTGTGTCCGCTTCTCGCTTGTCTTATTCTTCCGGTATTG
>CAVECU010000147.1:454-3922 GCA_963614015.1 uncultured Eubacteriales bacterium | reverse complement strand
TCTCACGACAGACCCGGAAGATTCTCCCAGCAGCCTTCTTGTAGCCATCTCTTTGGCTCTTTTGCCGGTCAGCGCAACTGTAAGATTGACATAATTGAACACCGCGCAGAGCAACAGAATCAGCACCACGGCAAGAAGCATTTCCACTGTCTTCCTGTCACCTTTGCGAAGCGGCGAGTACTGATCAAGTTCCGAGAAATACAGCTTGTCGAACCTTGTCAAGGTCGAGCCCCAGAGGAAATTGCCGTCCGAGCCGTCCCTCGAGTAGAAATCCCAGTAATCAGCATATTTGTCCAGAAGTTTCTCCGCGACCGCTTCAGGAGCGGCACCGTCCGCCAATGTCACGAATGTCTGCACCATTCCGAAATTGTCCATCGGCTGAAGCATTCCGTCCATAAGGGACATGCTGAGGAAGATGTCCGCATAGTTGAACTCGTCATAAGGCCCGAAATCCTGAATGACCCCGACTACCGTAAGCTTCTTTTTTGAGAATTCAATCGTCCGGCCGACAGGATCGCCGTTTCCGAACGCCTTGGAAGCGAACTTCCCGGAGATGATAACATCGTTCTTGTCGGTAAGTATCTTCTCCCTGCCGCAGCCCGTCACCTCATAATCGAAGAAATTCAGGAAGTTGGTGTCAACCGCATCTGCGCGCACCTCATAATAGTCTCCATCCACGGTGACATCCGCTTTGCCGTAGGGGGCGATCCGGGTCCAGGACGTGATCTCCGGAATCGAAGGGAAAAAGTGCTCGCCGGTGGCAAGGGTCATGCCCGAAGACTGTCCCGTCCCGATGGCATAGAGCTGTCTGGACATCGGCTGCCGCTTGCCGACCGAGAATTCCGTCCGCGCATACGAGCCCACAAGGATAATGAAGCCCATCGCTATTGACAGTCCGAAGATTTCGATCAGCGTATAAAGTCTGTTCCGGAAGAGAAATTTGAAATATGTATTCATGTCGCCGTCTGTTTGAAAGGCCAGTCGTTTTACTTTATGACAAGTTCGTCTTTGTCGCCGAACGATTCGTATGAAGATATGATGACCCTCTCGCCCGGCTCAAGTCCTTCAAGAACTTCATAATATTGAGGATTCTGACGTCCTATCCTTATGCTGCGCTTGACTGCCTTCGCCCCGTCAGCCGACATCACGTAAATCCATTTTCCGCCCGTACTCTGATAGAATGAGCCCCGGGGTATTATTATGGCCTCTGCCGGCTGCCCGAGCTGCAGATTGAGATAGTAGGTCTGACCTGTGCGGATATTCTCCGGTTGAGTCCCGACAAATTTGAAATCCGCCTTGAACTTGCCGTCCCTGACCTCGGGATAGACTTTTCGGATTGCTGCGGAGTATTTTTCATTCTGACGTTCAAATGTCGCCTCGAGCCCGGGTGCGACCTTGTCAATATAGTGCTCATCTATCTGAGCCTCAATCTTATAGGAATTAAGATCATTTATCTGGCCGATCTTGGCTCCTGCTGCCACAGACTGTCCCAGCTCCACGTCAAGAAGCCCGAGTTCGCCGCTGATGGGAGCCTTCACCGAGAGATTCTCCTTGCGCCGGCGTATCATATTCATATTGACACGCATATTCTCAAGGCTTTCGTGCATTTGGGATATCTGGGTGGAACGGTAGAGGCTGTCCTGCCGCTCACGGTCAAGCACCAGCTCCAGCTTGTCTTCCGCAAGTTCATAGTCCTCCTGAGATTTGAGATAATCTTCCCTGGCAATGAGTTTCTCCTCATAGAGAGCCTTGTTCTGCTCATACGCCCTCTTCGCCCTGCGGACTTCTATCTGGAGCGAGAGCCTGTCCTGACGCACCGAGAGTTTCTGCTGTTCCATCGAAATCAACGTATTGCGCAGAATATTCTCCTTCTCCGCCAGCTCAGCCTCGGAATTGAGTATCTGCATATCAAGGTTTTCGTTTGACAGAACGACAATGACGTCACCGGCAGCAACGTGCGAGCCTTCTTCCGCCACGATGCGCTGCACATTTCCACCTTCGGTAGGGCTTATCTGGACCGTAGTCATAGGCTGCACCTGACCGCCCAGACGGATATAATCATTGAACTGTCCGTCAGCCGCTGTCCCGATGACGATAGTGCTTCCGTCAACCCTCAGCACAGAGCCCTTCCCTGTCAGGATCATCACCACGATGAGGAAGGCGAACGCCGCCCCGATCCAATACTTCAGCGCCTTCGCGGTAAACGCCGCCGCAAACCCCTTTTTCTTCTCGATTATCTTATCCATAACTATTCCATTTTCAGTCAGTGATGAATGGCAGATGCCCGAGCGAATTTTTCCGAGCGGAGAGCTCTGCCGTTCATCGAAACTATTGATCCAGATAACTTATGCCGTTGTAATACTGTACGACCCTGCGCTTAAGCTGCAACTTCAGTCTCGCGCCAAGTTCTTCAGCCTTGGCCTTGAGATAGTTGGAAGACGCCGCATTGTACTCGATCGAGGATATGAGCCCCTGCTCGAACTTCCTTGTATTCAGACGATACGCCTCGCTCTGGGCCTCCGCACGTCTTTCGGCCTGCTCCAACGCGGCTTCGGCCCCCTCCTTGTCCTGAACAGCACGCCGGACCTCCGACTCCACGTCTCTCACGGACTTGTCATACTCCATCGATGCCCGGGAATATTCATTCTTGCATCTGGCGACCTTGGAGTGCTGCTGGAGACGATTATAGATAGGTATGGTCACTGACAGTTCCAGATATTCTCCCCCATTGTTCTTGAACTGGCTCCAGTAAGGCACCGGCACATAGCCGGCCTGCCCAGGATAGGTGTAATAGCTTGTGGACCACCCGCCGTACAACCCCACTTTGGGAAGATGGCGCCATTTCTCAGTCATAAGGCCACGGAGAGCGTTCTCCATTGTCCCCTTGGCGATCAGCACTGACGGCATCATCTTCTGCGCCCTGTATATCACTTCTTCCACAGGGTCATCCGCCGGGGCCGACAGCTCCACTGATCCCGGGTCTTCGTCTATCACAAGCTCTTCATCTACAGGCCATAGCATAACGTCCTGAAGAGTAATCACCGCATCATTTCTGCTATTGACCGCAGTCACCAGATCATATTCCCTGTCCGCCAGATCTGCTTCCATCTGCACGACATCCGCGTGTCCCTTGGTCCCCAATTCCTCCTGACGGGCAGCCAACGTGACCGCAGCCCGCGCATTCTCCACCTGCTCTCTCAATATCTCCGCAAGTCTGCTGTAATAAACGACATTGCAATACGCCTCAATCGTCGCCAGGCACACCTTGTCGATCTCCTGCTGCTCCCGGGATACGCCCATGGCGATGGAAGTCCTGGCGATCTTCATATTGTTCACGGCGGAAAATCCGTCAAAGAGTATGATTCCGGCGGTCAACGAGTATCCGTTGTTCAGAGATGTGGTCGTGACATAGGTGTTCGTTTCCGGGTCAATCGAACGTCCCCACCTGTAATAGCCGTATGCATTCCC
>CAVECU010000147.1:0-444 GCA_963614015.1 uncultured Eubacteriales bacterium | reverse complement strand
CGACATAAGGAGTGAACGTCTTCAATATGGCGTCCCGCCTGTCGAGACGTGCATCGCCCGACTTGGTCTGCTGGATGCGGACCTGCGCCGAGTTGCTGACCGCATACTTCATGCAGTCTCCGAGAGACAAGATTGCAGGAGTCCGCTCCGGCACCGCATCCGCCACGACATCGGCGCTGTCACTTGCCATGCACATCATGTTTTCCGCATCCGCCGAGGCCCCTGCTGGGGCGGCTTGGAATATCACCGCCAGAGCCAATGACACATTGAGATATGATTTCATCTTCGTTTTCATAGCATTCGCCCCGAAGATGCACATTGTACGTGCCGCGAATGGCATCACCCTGACAGCCAGCCGCTTGCCCCTATCTATGAAAAACGGATATGTAAAGATATTTTACACATCCGTAAAGTTTGTTTACAATTGTAGCCTTCACCCAAAAC
>CAVECU010000146.1:0-3930 GCA_963614015.1 uncultured Eubacteriales bacterium | reverse complement strand
GAAACTGCCTCGAAAATTCCGCATAATAAAATTCGGGAACCATTTCAAAACAGCGTCTAAATAATTAACTTTGCGACTTGTTTTTGAAAACGGAGGAGGCGGAAGGAGAAACATTTATCATAATTCATTGAAGACCAACTACTACTTATAATATGTCCACTGAAACTATTAAACCGACGGCCGCTTTCCCTGTGAAGAAGCTGGTGATGCTTCTTTTTGCGATAGCGGTATTTTTATTTTTCTGGTTCGTCCCGAGATCATTCTACGGCTTTGCAGCAGACGGGACGCCGCTTCTGTCCGTCATCGAGCAGAGGACTGTAGCCATCTTCGCGCTTGCCGCGCTGATGTGGATGTTCGAAATTCTGCCTACGTGGGCCACGTCGGTATCGATAATCGTCATATTGCTGTTCACCGTCTCCGACAGCTGTCCGCTGCCGCTCAGGGGAGCGAGTGTCGCTCCGGAAGATATGGGCACGTTCGTGAGCTACAAGTCGATTCTCGCGGCATTCGCGGATCCTACCATCATGCTGTTTCTCGGCGGATTCATCCTTGCCATAGCAGCTACTAAGGTGGGCCTGGATGTACAGCTTGCCAAGGTGCTTCTCAAGCCGTTCGGAACGAAGCCCAAGTTCGTGCTTCTCGGCTTCCTTCTGGTCATAGGCCTGTTCTCGATGTTCATGAGCAATACGGCTACGGCCGCTATGATGCTCACGTTCCTGGCCCCTGTGCTCAGGACATTGCCTCAGAACGAGAGGGGAACTGCCGGTCTTGCGCTGGCGATCCCGATCGCGGCCAATCTCGGCGGCATCGGCACGCCTATCGGCACTCCGCCTAATGCCATCGCCCTCGGCTATCTCAACGAGACTTTGCACCAGACCATCGGATTCGGCGAGTGGATGATCATAATGGTCCCTTACGTCATTCTGATGCTGCTTTTCGCGTGGGTGCTTCTGCTGAAGTTCTTCCCGTTCCAGTCCAAGACCATTGAGCTCAAGATAGAGACGACGAGGAAGTCCGATGCCAAGACATATATCGTGTGGGTCACTTTCGCCGTGACCATTCTCCTGTGGGTGCTTGACAGATATACCGGAATCAACGCCAATGTGGTGGCCATGATTCCTGTCGGCGTGTTCTGCGCCACCGGGGTCATCACCAAGAACGACCTCAAGGATGTGGACTGGAGCGTGCTCTGGATGGTGGCCGGCGGCTTCGCCCTCGGTGTGGCGCTGAACAAGACCGGTCTTGCGAAAGACCTCGTGGAAGCGATTCCGTTCGCTTCGTTCAAGCCTATGGCGATTCTGATCGTGTCGGGACTTCTCGGCTACGCGATTTCCAACTTCATATCCCATTCCGCGGCGGCGAGTCTTCTCGTGCCGATATTGAGCGCGGTGGCTGTGGGTATGGGCGATATGCTCGACCCTGTCGGCGGAGTGAAAGCTCTTCTGGTGGGTGTGGCTCTCTCCACTTCAGTCGCGATGCTGTTCCCTATCAGTACGCCTCCTAATGCCATAGCACATTCCACAGGCCTTATCGAGGTCAAGGATATGACCAAGGTCGGAGCCGTGATAGGTGTCGTCGGTCTGCTTGTGGGATATGCGGTTCTGATTTTCATAGGATTTTAGATTTTTTCTGATGAAGAAAATAGTGATTGCCATCGCCGCCTTGCTTGCTTCGCCTTTTCTGGCCGGGGCGGCGGGCGGCGCTGACGATTCCGGGCGGAGTGAGACTCCGGCACGCCTGAAGCTGTACGGATTCATACGCAGTTATACCGCTTTCGACACCCGCGAAAGCAAGGCCGGCACGAAAGACCTGTTCTACTATCTTCCGAAAGATGTGAACTTCAACAGCGAAGGTGATGACTTGAATGCAAGGTATTCGTTCAGGATGCTTGCTCTGACATCACGGCTCGGGGTGGATGTCTCAGGATATCAGATAGGACGGACAGATGTCAGCGCCAAGATTGAGACGGATTTCTATTGCATGAACGGCAATGTGGCCGTGCTCCGGCTGCGTCAGGCCTATGCCCTGCTTTCGTGGAAGAATCTCGGCCGCAGAGGCCGTCAGAGCGTCTCTCTGAAAATAGGCCAGGCATGGCATCCGATGGCGGCGGAACAGCCGTTCATCCTCGGCCTCGAGACCGGCACTCCGTTCAATCCGTTCAGCCGTACGCCGCAGGCTGTGGCGGACTACAACTTCGCGGGACATTTCACTCTCACGGGAGGCATCATATATCAGATGCAGTATCTCTCCACCGGCCCTGATGGGGCGTCTGACAACTATCTGAAATACAGCTGCATACCGGAGGGATTCCTGGGTATCGGCTTCAAGGCCGGCGGCTTCCTGGTCAAGGCCGGGGCGGATGTGCTCAGCATCAAGCCGAGGTGGGAGAACTCCAAGGGAATACGTGTGGAGGACAGGCTGACCACCGTGATACCGTTTGTCTATGCCCAATATACCCGTGGGGCGCTGACCGTAAGCGGCAGGACTCTGTACGGATCCGCCGGGGAGCATATCAATATCCTGTCCGGCTACGGCATCGCGGCTTCGTCGGATGTGGAAAATGACGGCAAATACGAATATGCGCCGCTTCACAGCACCGTCTCCTATATATCCGCAAAGTACGGCAGGAAGCTGCAAGTGATGGGAATGGTGGGATATATGCAGAATCTCGGCACCTCCAAGGAACTGTACAGCGATGTGCAGGACAGGTACGGCGTCAAATATACGGCCGTCAACCGTCTGTATGTCAGCGGCAATACTTTCCCCAATCTCCACAAGCTCATACGTGTTTCCCCTGCGGTCGCATACAATCTGGGGAAACTGACATTCGCCGTCGAATACAACGCGACGATAGCCCAGTACGGAAGGTACAAGACATATTCGGATGACAATATACAGCTTGTCAGCTCCAAAAACGGTCTTGTCGACAACGGGCTCCATTGGGTGACGGGCAACAGGGTGCTGACGATGGTCAAATTCACTTTCTGACCTCATTGAAAACTTTTTGAACGAACTGAAAAACAATATGCAAATGGACATCGAATATCTCAAGTCAACATTGAGGACAATCCCGGATTTCCCGCTCAAGGGAATCCTGTTCTGGGATGTTACCACGCTTTTCAAGGACTCCAAGGCGTTCGCCATGGCGGCGGATGCCATATATGATCTGTACAAGGACAAGGGCGTCACCAAGGTCGTGAGCCTGGAGTCCAGAGGCTTCGTGCTCGGAAGCGTGCTCGCCTACAAGCTCGGCGCGGGATTCGTGCCTATCCGCAAGCCCGGCAAGCTTCCGGCGGACAAACTCGTCGAGGCCTACACGAAGGAATACGGACTTGACAATATGGAGATTCATCAGGACGCCCTGAATGAGGATGACGTGGTGCTTCTTCACGATGACCTGATAGCTACCGGCGGCAGTGCGGCGGCGGCCATCAAGCTCATAAAGGAATTTTCACCAAGGAAGATATATTCCAACTTCATAATAGAGTTGGAATCGTGCAACGGTCTTTCGCTCATTCCGGAAGACATCGAGACAACCGCCCTGTTGAGGCTGTAGCGTCACACGGCGCCGCAACCTTCCGACGGATAGATTTATCAACTCATATAACAACAACTTCTTATGTTCAAAAAAACCTTTTTTGCCGCAGTTGCGGCAATGGCGGCGTTCTCGTATGCGGCGGATGCTCAGACCAACCTGCAGACCTTCTACGATTTCGGAAGAGACCGCAAGCATGTGACCACCACCCTTGAGGGCTTCCACGCCGACAACTGGGGAAGCACTTTCTTCTTCATCGACTACGACTACAATCAGAAAGATTCCAAAAACAAGAACATATCCCCCAACGGCAGCTATTTCGAGATCGCCCGCAGCCTGAATTTCTGGAAAGAGTCCAAGCTCTCTCCGCTCAGCCTCCACGTGGAGTACAACGG
>CAVECU010000145.1:0-3962 GCA_963614015.1 uncultured Eubacteriales bacterium | reverse complement strand
GTAAGTAAGAGGCTCCCTCACAGACGGTCTCGCCAGTGACATTCTGCAAAAAAGATGTACTGCCCGCGATTCACATCGCAGGCAGTACGCAATTCTAACCTAAAACTTAACCTATGAAAAAACTATTCGGCAGATGGTTTTGCAACTATTGTGCCGAACTCCAGGCTTTTTATTTCTTTTCTGTGCTGTCGGCCGGTTCCGTCTTTGCCGCAGGCTGAGATGCAGGATCCAGCTTGATGGTGATGATACGCACATCCGAGCGTGGACGATCCCTGTTGTCGGTGGCTACCGAGGCGATCTTGTCGATGACATTGAGGCCCTCCACAGTCTCGCCGAACACGGTGTATTCTCCGTTGAGTTGTGCGCAGGCGGCTTCATCCTGAACTATGTAGAACTGCGAGCCCGAAGATTCCTTGGCCGGATTGGCCCTGTCTCCTCGGCGTGCGGCGGCCAGCGCCCCTTTCTTGTGGGTGTATTCGGCTCTGAATTCCGATGGGATCGTATATCCGGGGCCTCCCTGACCATATTGGGCGACCTTGAGAGTGTCTTTCGTGTAAGGGTCGCCGCCCTGGATCATGAATCCGTCGATAACCCTGTGGAACAGCAGGCTGTCGTAGAATCCCGACAGGGCGAGCTTTTCAAAATTGGCCCTGTGCTTTGGAGTGTTCCTGTACAGCTTGACCTTGATTGTCCCGAGATTGGTGACGATGTCGAATATCGGCTCATCTTCAAGGTTTGTGATGAGCTCGTCCGCTTCTTTCTGTTTCTGTGCCATTTCAGCTTGTTTGAGAGAATCCTGTCTTGCCGCTTCCGCAGCTTCCTTCTTTTTGGAGGATGAGCCGCAGCTCGTCATCGCGGAGACGATGCCGATGCAGCATAATGAGTTGATAAGCAATTTGTTCATAAACATGAAACGAGTTTTGGATAATTCATTTTCCGGTGGTTCAAAATTAGTCCATAAAATCGCCATTGTCAAGTTCCCCGCCTGTCTCCATCCCGAAAAATTCACTAATTTTGCCCCGTTATGGCAAATCCGTTGAAACAACTTGCCGGGGAAACCGCCGTTTACGGCCTCAGCACCATCCTTGCGAGGATAATAAACTTTCTGTTTGTCCCGTTCTATACGCGGCTTCTGACCACGGCGAGCTACGGAGTCGTCACGGAGTTCATGGCATATATCGCCGTGCTTCAGGTGGTGCTCGTGCTCGGGCTGGAGACGGGATGTTTCCGGTTTGCCAACAAAGAGGGGGAGGACCGGGATGCTGTCTATTCGAGCGCGCTGGCCGCGGTGTTCGGGGTCAGCTTTTCGTTTCTGGCTTTCCTGACGCTGTTTTCCGGGCAGATAGCCTCCGCCCTGGGATATGCCGGATTCTCCGGCTGCATAATATATGTCGGTGCCATTCTGGCGCTTGACTGCACCACGGCGATACTCTTCGCCCGGCTCAGGCAGGAGCACAAGGCATTGAAATTCGCCATATTCAAGACTGTCAAGATCCTTACGGAGACGGCGGCCAACATGGTGCTGTTTTTCTGGTATCCGTCCCATGCGGGCGGAGTCCTGTCCCGTTTCGTGTCTCCTGCGCCGGACTTCACCTATGTCATTTTCGCCATCCTGGTGAGCAGCATCGTGTGCGCGCTGCTGTTTGTCCCGGATCTGCTGCGCTTTTCGTTCCGGTTTGACCGCGGGCTGCTCCGCAGGATGCTGGCATATTCGCTGCCGCTGATGGTCGCGGCGCTCCCCGGGATTGTCAATGATTTTCTGGACAGGATCCTGTTCCGCTATCTCGACACCGATGCGGAAGCCTGGCAGTCCAGTCTCGGCATATTCCAGGCGGCGGTGAAGCTTTCCGTGATAATGAATCTGTTCATCCAGATGTTCCGATTCGCGGCGGAGCCGTTCTTCTTCCAGAAGGCCCGGGACAAGGGCTCCCGCCAGCTCTATGCCATCGTGATGGAGTTCTTCACGGCATTCTGCGGCCTCATCCTGCTCGGGGTGTTCCTGTATCTGGACATATTCTCCCTGATAATAGGCAAGGACTTCCGCTCCGGGATGGGAGTTGTGCCGATAATGCTGCTTTCCTATATGCTTCTCGGGATGCTGTTCAATGTATCCATGTGGTACAAGCTGTCCGGGAAGACCGATATGGCCGTGTGGATCACGCTCTCCGGGCTGGCGGTGACAATCCTCGTGAATGTCATCTTCATGCCTCGGTATTCGTACTGGGCGGCCGCGTTCGGGCATCTGGCAAGCTATGCCGTGATGTTCGCGATAAGCGCTGTGCTGGGGAACAGATATTATCCGATACCTTATGCGTGGCGGAGGATCTTCTCGATATTCGCATGCATAGGCGTCATATGCGCGGCTGCCATGGCGCTGGACCATACCGTGTTCAGCGGAGTGAGGATAGGCACGTCTTCCTCATCTGACATCATCCTCAAGCTGGCGGCCCATTCCGTCCTGATGCTGGTCTATTGCGGTGTCTGTCTCGCTGTGCTGAGGGGTAGATACCGGGCGGCCCTGTCCTGCACGGACTGCCAGGGGGTCTCTTAATTCCGCCAGCTTCTTGGTCACTTCCTTGGAAATCAGGTTTTTTGTACATATATTTGGAAGGCTCCGTCCGAGTCCCGGTGACAGTCGGCGGCTGCGGGGCAATGTGTTCAAAATCACTTCTAAACCACTAATCATGAGACTTTACCAACACCTGCTGGGCGCGCTCTCGCTTTCGGCGGCATTCGTGCTTTCGTCCTGCTCCGGGGCTCCGGAAATCCATGTCATTCCACAGCCGGAATCAATCACCGTATCCAAGGGCTTCTTCTCCGTGGCCGGCGCACAGGTCTGTGCCGACAGCGGGCTGGACAGCGAGAGCCTCCAATGGGTGAACACCTTTGCCCAGAGACTTACGCTTGTGACCGGCAAGGTGTCGGAGGTGGTGACCGTGCCGTCGGGACGCTGCATCGAGTTTGTCCTTGACCCGGAGCTGCCGGAGGAGGGATATTCTCTGGATGTCACAAAATATTCGGCGAAGATCAAGGCATCGTCGGCCGCAGGATTCAGATTTGCCACGCAGACCATAGGCCAGATGCTGCCTGCCGCATATTTCGGCAAGACGGCCGTGCCGGATGCCGATTGGAGGCTGCCTGCGGTATCTGTCAGTGACAAGCCGAGGTTTGCGTACAGGGGGATGCATCTGGACATTTCACGCCATTTCTTCAGCGTGGATGAGGTCAAGAAATACATAGATATGCTGGCGGTGTACAAGATGAACAGGTTTCACTGGCATCTGTCGGACGACCAGGGCTGGCGTATCGAGATCAAGAAATATCCGAAGCTGACCGAGATCGGAGCCTGGCGAGACAGCACGATGGTCGGAAAAGACTTCAACAAGTTTGACGGGCAGCGCTATGGCGGATTTTACACCCAGGAGGAGATTAAGGACGTGGTGGCTTATGCCAAGGACTTGGGCATCACGATAATCCCTGAGATAGATCTCCCGGGGCATATGGTCGCGGCGCTCGCTTCATATCCGGAGCTCGGCTGCACAGGAGGCCCTTACAGCGTATGGCCGAGATGGGGTATTTCGGATCAGGTGCTGTGCCCCGGCAAGGAGCGCACTTTTGAGTTCATAGAGGGCGTGCTCGGGGAGATAATGGAGCTTTTCCCGTCGGAATATATCCATATCGGCGGAGACGAGTGCCCCAAGACGGAGTGGAAATCCTGTCCCGACTGCCGGAAGCGCATCAAGGCTCTCGGACTCAAGTCTGATGAGAAGCATACGGCGGAGCAATATCTTCAGAACTATGTGACTTCGCGGGTGCAGAAGTTCGTGAATGACCGCGGCCGCAAGATTATCGGATGGGATGAGATTCTGGAGGGCGATCTGGCCGAGGGCGCCACCGTGATGTCATGGAGAGGAGCCAAAGGCGGCATAGCGGCGGCGAAGCAGGGCTTCGATGTCATAATG
>CAVECU010000144.1:0-3983 GCA_963614015.1 uncultured Eubacteriales bacterium | reverse complement strand
CGAGATCTACACCACAAGCCAGCTCAAGGCCCAGAACACTCTCATCAAGAACGGTGATACGGACGCTCTCAAGCTGCCTGTGTTCGTTTTCGAGAAGAACGGACAGACTGTCAACGTGATCCCTTGCTACGGCGCCGGACTTTGGGGCCCTATCTGGGGATATATCGCATTCAATGAGGATATGAAGACCATCTGCGGCGCATATTTCGATCACGCGAGCGAGACTCCGGGACTTGGTGCGAAGATCAAGGACGACCCTTCATTCCGTCAGGAATTCGAGGGGAAGGCCGTTGATTTCAATGATGTGGAAATCTTCAGCGTAGTCAAGGGCGGCGCTCCCGTGGGCAAGGCCAATGCAGTCGATGCCATAACCGGAGCGACAATCACCAGCCAGGCTCTCGGCAAGTCCATCAACATCTGGCTCAAGGCTTACGAACCTTATTTCAAGGCGGCCGTCTCGGCGATGGAATCCAAGGATGCGGCTATAGCTGCCGACTCTTTGTCCACCGCTGCAGCAGCTGATGCGGCATTGTCCGTAAATTAATGGGGAGGAAATGATATGAACGCAAAACTTAAAGAAACTATATTGAATCCGATTCTCAAGGGCAATCCTGTTACTGTCCTGATTCTCGGTATCTGTTCCTCATTGGCCGTAACGGTCCAGCTGAAAGGTGCATTCGTGATGGGTCTGTCAGTCATGATCGTGACCGGATTGTCAAGTTTCGTAGTCTCCATGATGAGGAATTCCATTCCTAACAGAGTCCGCATCATCGTACAGCTCGTCGTAGTCTCCCTGATGGTGATCCTCGTGGACCAGTTCCTCAAGGCATATTCCTATCACATTGAGACTCAGCTCTCCGTATATGTAGGACTTATCATCACCAACTGTATCGTGATGGGCCGCATCGAGGCTTTCGGTCTCGGCAACAAGCCCATACCGTCACTTCTCGACGGACTTGCAAACGGTGCGGGATATGCGCTGATACTTCTTGTCGTGGCATTTGTCCGCGAGCTGCTCGGCTCCGGCACTCTGTTCGGGTTCAGAATCATCCCGGAAAGCTTCTATGCGGCGGGATATATGGACAACGGACTTGTAATCCTGCCTCCTATGGCCCTGATACTCCTCGGATGCATCGTGTGGATTCAGAGAAGCCTGCAGAAGGACCTTCAGGAGAAATAACAACTAACACACAAGGAATATGGAATATATAAGCTTATTCGTAAAGTCAATTTTCGTTGACAATATGATTTTCGCATACTTCCTGGGGATGTGCTCATACCTCGCGGTATCGAAAAACGTGAAGACAGCTTCCGGGCTTGGTGTGGCTGTTGTATTTGTGCTTCTGGTGACATTGCCTATAAACTACCTGCTGAATACATACGTATTGAATCCCGGCGCATTGAGCTGGCTGGGAGAGGGATTTGAAAGCATTGACCTGAGCTTCCTGAGTTTCATCACATTCATCGCGGTGATCGCCGCCATCACGCAGCTCGTTGAGATGGTGGTGGAGAAATTCTCGCCGTCGCTGTACGCCGAACTCGGAATTTTCCTGCCTCTGATCGCGGTGAACTGCGCGATCCTCGGCGGTTCCCTCTTCATGCAGCAGCGCGACTTCGCCAACACCGGTGAAGCTACAGTCTATGCTCTCGGCTCGGGAATCGGCTGGTTCCTCGCAATCGTGACGCTTGCGGCAATCAGGGAGAAGATGTCATACTCGAATGTGCCGGCTCCGCTTAAAGGCATCGGCATCACATTCATAACCGTAGGTCTTATGGCTCTCGCATTTATGACATTTATGGGTATCTCACTTTAATACGGAGGCATAAGATGAATCAGATAGCAGTAACAATAATAGCAGCCGCACTGACGATAACGATAGTAACCATCATTCTTGTCGTCCTGCTGCTGTGGGTAAAGACAAAGCTGACCCCGAGCGGTACGGTCAAGATAGACATCAACAACGGCAAGAAGACGCTGGACGTGACGCCGGGCAATTCGCTCATGGGCGCCCTTGCGGATCAGAAGATTTTCCTGCCGTCAGCGTGCGGCGGAAAGGCCAACTGCGGTCAGTGCAAGGTAAGAGTCCTCGAAGGCGGCGGAAACATCCTGCCTACGGAGACCGGATTCTTCAACAGAAAGCAGATCAAGGACAACTGGAGACTCGGCTGTCAGGTGAAGGTCAAGGAAGACATCAAGATCGAGATTCCGGAATCGGTTCTGAGCATCAAGAAGCTCGAATGCGAAGTCATCTCCAACCGCAACGTGGCCACATTCATCAAGGAGTTCACGGTGCGTCTGCCGGAAGGTGTACACCTGGATTTCAAGTCCGGTGAATATATCCAGATCGACATCCCTCAGGGGACATTCGACTTCAAGGATATCGACGTGGATCCTGAATACAAGGCCGATTGGGAGAGATACAAGTTCTTCGACCTCAAGTGCGTGAACCCGGAGCCTACGATGAGGGCCTACTCCATGGCCTCTTATCCTGCCGAGGGTGACATCATCAAGCTCAATGTGCGTATCGCCACTCCGCCGTTTGACAGGACTGCGCCTAAGGGAAGCAACATTCTCCTGCCGGTGAATCCGGGTATCGGATCGTCCTACATCTACACCCGTCATCCTGGCGACAAGGTGATGATCTCCGGTCCGTTCGGAGAGTTCCTCCTTCCGGAGAACGATCCGGATTCGCAGGAATACATCTTTGTCGGCGGCGGTGCCGGAATGGCTCCTCTCAGAAGCCACATCATGCACTTGTTCAAGACATTGAAGACCGGTAAGAAGGTGAACTTCTTCTATGGCGCGCGCAGTCTCAAGGAGGCTTTCTATCTCGAGGACTACGCGGAGATCGAGAAAGAGTTCCCGAACTTCCGCTTCCATCTCGCGCTTGACCGTCCGGATCCTGCGGCAGACGAGGCCGGAGTCAAATATACTCCGGGATTTGTGCACAACGTGATGTTCGAGACATATCTCAAGGATCACGAAGCGCCTGAGGACATCAAGTACTTCATGTGCGGTCCTCCTATGATGGTCAAGTCCGTGGTCAATCTGCTTGACAATCTCGGCGTGGCACCGGAGAGCATTCTGTTTGACAATTTCGGGGCATAGTCCTGTGAAGATATGTTTTTGAGAGCGGACGGACAGTCGGAAGACTGACGTCCGCTCTTTCCGTACCCGGAGGCAAAAAATTTAAAATTCATAAAAATATGAGCAGAAACAGTCACTATCCGTAGGAACGGGCGCCGCAGGCCGATACCTTTGCCGCAGAAACACACGGAACATGACGACAGGAAAACATATGACAGCAAAAGGCCGGCACACGGAAAGACCTTGCTTACCTATGAATATTTCTATGACCGTTCTGGTCAATGCCTTGCTTTTACTCATTCCCGGTCCGGCCTTTATCTCCTGTACAGAAAAACATGCACCGGTGACGGAAGAATCCGGGGTTTCAGAATGCGACGGCGCGCCGTCAAAGAAAATATTGTTGTTACAGTCTCCACTTTCTTCTGAAACCCTGGATATATTCTGCTTCCGCAATGACCGTCTCCGCAGGCTGGATTCATACCAGAGAATCAGCTCCGCAAGCGGCCGGGAGGTGGAAGTGGCTTCCGGCTCGGAAGATATGATCATCTCGATGATCGCCAATTCGCATCTGACCGAGGATGACTGCGGGAGGGTGCTCGCCTATGACGACCTTCTGTCCCTGCACTCGGAGCTGTCGGCAGACTCGCCGCAGCATCCCGTGATGTCCGGCGAATGCACTGTCGGAGCCGGCACTGACAGGAGCTGCACAATGACGCTTGAGCCGCTGCTGACCCGCATCAGAGTGAACAGCCTCTGCTGCGACCTGCACTTGACATCATATGAAGGCGAATCTCTGAAGAACGTATCCGTCTATCTCACGAATGTATACGGGAGGTATCCTTTCTTCGGGCCGCCGCCGGACTCCCCCGCAAGCATCCTGAACTACGGCAAACTG